>CAILAF010000216.1 GCA_903832075.1 uncultured Chitinophagaceae bacterium | reverse complement strand
AGCCATGGCATACTGAGTATTGCCATTTGAGTTGTGAGTATTCAGATTAAGATGCTAATTACACAACGCATCACATGCTTACACTTACCGCAACCTATGCTGTCAAAACCGATACGACCCCGAATAAGAAAGTATGATTTACGATTTGTGTTTATCAAAGAACTTTTTTTTCAGTTGCAAGTTTCAGGTTTCTAGTTACAAGTTATTTACAATTGTTTCTTGCAACTTGTAACCTGTAACCAGTAACTATTTAAACAGCCTCCAGAAATCTAATCCTAATGCATAGACCATTAAACTCAATAACAAAATCATGCCAACCATTTGTGCATACTCCATGAATTTATCACTTGGCTTTTTACCGGTAATCATTTCAACCAAAGTAAACAAAGCATGACCGCCATCTAATGCAGGAATCGGTAAAATATTCATGAATGCAAGAATGATTGAGAATAATGCTGTTAATGTCCAGAAGCTTTCCCAATCCCAGGTATCGCTAAATGTATTTGCAAAACTTACCACACTGCCCAATGAATCCTGCAATTTTAATTCTTTTGAGGTGAACAATAATTTTAAGTTTTGAATATATTTACTCAATGTTGCCCAACATCTGTTCCATCCTGCAGGAATAGATGCTGCAAAAGAATAATGAATTTGTTTGCTTCCTAAAACTTTATCCAATGATTGATAGAGAATATTGCTTTCTCCCTGTTTATCAAAATATACAACTGTGGTAACTGTATCTTTTCCGTTACGAATAAACTTTAATGCAACTTGTTTATCTTTTGGAAGCATTATTTTTCGCAGATCGCTTGAAAATTTAATGGCAGTATCATTAAATGAAATTAATGTATCACCTTTTTGTAAAGTTCCGCTAACAATTTTTGCTTTTGCAGTAACCGTATCAACAATCATTGGAGAACGCACATAAGTAAATCCGCCTAATTTATTTTTATTTAACTGACCGATAAAACCTTCAGGTATGGATACGTTTATGATTTTTCCATCACGGTCAATGGTTAATTCTTTTGCTTCATTCATGATAATCTCAGAACCAAGTGTACCCACTTTCTCCAAGGGTTTTCCGGCAACACCAATAATTTTATCTCCATCCTGAATACCGATTTTTCTTGCCAACGAATCGGCATACACACCATATTTTAAATTTGAAGTAGGAATATATTCTTCGCCCCACTTCCACATGATGCCGATAAAAATTACAATCGCCAATAAAACATTTACCACTACACCACCCAACATAATAATCAATCGTTGCCATCCTTTTTTTGCTCTGAACTCGTAAGGTTGTGGCGGTAATTTCAATTGTTCTTTATCCATGCTTTCATCAATCATACCACTGATCTTCACATAACCGCCAAAAGGTATCCAGCCAAAACCATATTCAGTTTCACCAATTTTCCTTTTCCATAAACTAAACCATGGATTAAAAAATATATAGAATTTTTCTACGCGGCATTTAAATAAACGTGCAGGAATAAAATGACCTAATTCGTGCAACACCACTAAAATAGAAAAAGATAAAATGAATTGACCTGCTTTGGTGGCTACACTGCTCCAATCTATCGCTAATAAAATCATTAATAAAAATTTTATAGATTAAATATGTAAATGAATTAAAGAGGCTGCAAAAGTACGTGCCTCGCCGTCGCTTTCAAAGTATTCTTCTAAAGTTGGCTTTTCGATGAAAGAAAATTTACTCATAGTTTGCTCAATCATTTCAGTAATATCTAAAAAACCAATACGGTTTCTTAAGAATGCATAAACAGCAATTTCGTTGGCAGCGTTCATGATACAAGGCATGTTGCCGCCTTTTTTCAACGCTTCTGTTGCTAAAAATAAATTTCTGAAAGTACGAATATCAGGTTCTTCAAAAGTTAATGTGTTTGGCTTTTTAAAATCGTATCGCGGAAATTTATTGGGAATGCGTTGCGGAAATGATATTGCATATTGAATAGGTAATTTCATATCCGGTAATCCCATTTGCGCTTTGATGCTACCATCTTCAAACTGAACCATGCTGTGAATAATACTTTGCTGATGAATGATTACCTGAATTTGATTGGGCTGCAAATTGAATAACCATTTAGCTTCAATCATTTCCAATCCTTTATTCATTAATGTTGCAGAATCAATAGTAACCTTTGCGCCCATCGTCCAGTTAGGATGTTGCAATGCATGATCTTTTTTTACATTCACTAAAAAGTTAGGCTTCTTTCCAAAAAAAGGACCACCACTTGCGGTAAGAATTACTTTTTCAATCTTATTTCTTCCTTCACCTACTAAACATTGAAAGATAGCGGCATGTTCGCTATCAACCGGGATAATAGGAACACGTTTAGCCAATGCTTTCTGCATTACAATATCACCGGCAACAACTAATGTTTCTTTATTAGCTAATGCAATAGGTTTACCATTTTCAATAGCTTTTAGCGTTGGTTTCAATCCTGCGTAACCAACAATAGCAGCGAGCATCATATCGTAACAATCCATTGCTGCAACTTCAACCAATGATTGCTCTCCTGAAAATACTTTTACCGGCGTATGACTTAATGCATCTTTTACTTTTTGATACTTTGTTT
>CAILAF010000215.1 GCA_903832075.1 uncultured Chitinophagaceae bacterium | reverse complement strand
TTATCTTTTTTTATTCTATTACTCAAATTTATCAATAAAGCTGAGAGAAATAAAAATGATATACTTGCCATTACACCTAACATATTATTAGAATTGCAGATACCTGAGAATATTTTGAATTCTTTATAATGCTCACCCAAATCAATTCCTAAAAAATATGCAATCATATTTGCTATTGTAAATAAGACAATTAGATAAATACTATATATAAAAACGAATCTACGAAATGCAAACACTTTATAACTTATAAAAATTGGAGATGTAGCTAATAAAACTAAAGTAAAAAAAATCCATCTCTGAGGTGCTTTAAAAATAGCTTGAGGTTGATTTACAATAATACTCAACAGACATATTAAAGAAAACAATATATAAGGTATAGAGTCTCTAAGATTATAAGTCTTTATCAAGCTAATTACTAACAATACAAATAAGACAAGGTAATAGACAGCGGGAAAAGACAGATTCCCTCCTAATGCCATTTGAACTAAGCACAAAGCACTAATAAATGCAGTTTTTTTCATCAAGTAATTATTCTTTTCGTTTAATATTTATCCAGTCATCCGGTGTACCCCAATCCTGATATTCCTTCACTTGAATCGGCCGGAAATTAATGTTATCATCCAATAACATACTAAATATAATATGAGAGAGATAAAGAGGATTCATAGTTGAAAGTTGAATATATTTTTTTGCATAATAATATGCGTCTTCAAATATATATCCCCCGGAGCAAAAATCCTTACTAATAATTTTTCTTTCAATAATATTAGTTATATAATACATTTCATCAATATTCACATAACTTTTATCCTGTGGATTTACTCTTTGCATAGCATCAAGAGGAAATACGCAAACTGAATTTTGTTGCAATAATTTACAGGTAAAAAAACTGTCAGCATCTTTTATCATAACGGAACCAACAATTTGCATCTCCTGAATTGTTTGGTAAATTGTTTCCGGTTGGTTTTTGGTAGATTCGTTTAATTCTACTACATGTGTTTTTTCTTTAATTCCCAATCGTCTGAATTGAATATCAAACATTTCTTTTAAAAAATATTGCTCACTATGTTTTTTGAGAATTGTAAAATATATATTATCAAATAAATCTAAGTTTAAACCGGTTATCGATTTAACACATAACATAATTCCATCACTTCCTAAGTCAAACAGATAGGGCATTGAATCCCTGTACTCAGGTTTGTCGGCTGCAATTGGTATAATTAAATTGAATTTCATTTTTTCAAAAGGTAAATTAATGTTTCTTTTAAATACGTTACTACTTTTTCTTCATTAGCATATTGTAATATTCGTAGAAAATTCATTAATTGAAAAACATCATAATATTTAGTATACCATTCAAATTGGACAAAAATTTCGTCCAGTTTATGGTCTATTGTAGATGATATGATTTTGAGTCTGGTTTTGTCGAAAGTTTTAGAATACATTAATGTGGACCAGTGAAACGCACTATCTTGTCTCAGTTTTACAATATCGATTAAGGGTGATTCAATAAAAGAATCTAGAAAATCAATCAAATAATAATTATTCCCATTAAAAAGAATATTGGAAAAAGTCAAATCACCAT
>CAILAF010000214.1 GCA_903832075.1 uncultured Chitinophagaceae bacterium | reverse complement strand
ACCCAGATGAAATATGGAAACATGCATACTCCGTGCAAATTGACGAAGATGAAAGAATCTTATTAAATACCTTACTCAGTTTTGGTGATTATGCTAACATTTTTGAACTCGAAACAGCCTTTCTTAAAAGAATCGAATATGAAGTAAAAAACAATAATAAAAGAAAGGAAATACATCTGTTTAGAAAAACGCTGAAACGACTAGAAGGTTCATTTCTTATAATTAATAAAAAAGAAATCAAATTTATTAACCCATCCTTAATTGATTTCTTGGTTACTTATATTAGTCAAGACAGAGATGAAGTAATACGTATTACAGAGTCTGTTAACTACGTTTCGCAATTAACTACTCGTCTATTTAGCTTATCTACGAATGAGTCCGATGATTTGAAAATAATGCCATTAAGTTTACAAACAAAAATTTTGGCAGATTACCGTTCTTTCATAAGTAATATTAATGGCGATGCTGATTTAATAAGATTAGCTTTAGTTGTATATAAATACATAAACCGGAGCAAAGAAAAAGATGAACTAATATATAATATAATTGATGATATCACCGATTGGGAAGGCCTTCAGGAAGATTATCAATTAAATGCAAATTTCAACGAATTTATAAATGCTGTAAAAGACAATGACCAAATCTATGCCATTTTACAGAAGCGGATTACTGAAATAGTAACAGAATTATTCACGGGGCGAAATGAAATTATGGAGGCTATATCCCTACTTGAAGAATTAGCAAGAAGCTTTAATTTGGATTTCAAAAAAATGGACAATACTCCAATCATATTGCATTTAGATAATTTATTTTCAGAGTATATAGAGCAAGAAATAGATTGGCTAAATGAATATATAACTGATGAAGGAGAAGCAGTTGATAAGAAATTGGAAATACAAGAACTTATTACCCGCATAAATGATTTAGGATTATCCTATTATTTTGATTTAGATCAATTTGAAATAGATTGGTATGACAAAGCAATGGAAAATGAGTTTAGAAGACAAATGGAAAAGGACGATTAATTACTTTAAATTATACTTGAACAAAGAATAAATATAGGCGCTCAGATAATAAACAACTCCATACAAACACTATTCACCAGTAATTCTTTGTCAATTTTACCAAATTGCTGAAATATTTGGAATTACGATAACTTCCTTGCAAGTTTATACGATTTATCAAGTTTATGAATTCTTATTTAAAGCTCAATTAAGCTATTAGAATTACACAGAGCATGGAAGTATTGCTTTCTCTTAATTAAGCAAATAATTCGCTTATTAACCCGTTTTTTAGGTTAGTAATACTTGTTTATAATGAATTTGTGATTATTGTCTAACCATTAAAATAGAGAGGAGAAGGTAAAGTCTATTAGAAAAAAGTAATGTTAAGCATCTATATATTAGAAGAAGTAGTTACATTTAACTACTGAAAGTCCCCCTAGCATTTGCTTACTTACTTAGCTACAAAATATGATAGACTTCAATAATCTCAATGTGAGGAGAATTATAATCCACACAATTAATCCAAAACAAGATGGACAGGATAGTGCAAGTGTAGATTTTTCAAGTGAAATTTCTAGAATAGATGCTAACGTTTTAGCAATAATTAAAGTTAGACTAATTGATGCTGCGGGAAGGAATTCCAAAGCTTTTGAGTTGGAGATTGAAAATACTAGTTTAGACTCTTTCTTTGATTTATCTAAAAATCTAAATAGTTTAAATGATAGTGACTTTATCAGAGCTACATCTGGTATCGCAGATTTATTAGCAGATTGTCAAAGAAAAACTTCAATTCCGGGAGGTTATCTTTTGATAATGAATTGCATTGACAATATAACTCATTTACCTGTACATATTGTAATCAAAGCAGAGCCTCATGAAGCATTGCAATTCTCAATCATTGATGGACATACTCAGGTAAATGTTCTACAAAAGGTTTTCCTATCTCCATCACAAAAATTATACAAGATTGGGATAATTTACTCAAAGACTGATGAGCAACTAGAAAATATAAATGAACAATTTGGGTGCTTTTTATACGATGACCAGTTTAGAACCGATACACATCCAGCAGAATATTTTTATAAAGATTTTTTAGGGTTTTCAGTAGGGGAAAATGCAAAAATTCAATCACAACGTTTTTTCGACAAAACAGAAAAATTTATTTTAACTAACATCGCAAATACTGAAACAAAAACAAACCTATTATCTGTTTTAAAAACAGAATTTTCGGCTAACGAAAACTCAACCGTTAACCCTACTAACTTCGCGAATACTTATATGCCAACAGAAAATGGAATCCGAGATAGTTATATTGGCGACGTTTGTCAGGAATTACCCTTTGCTATTGTTAAGGATAATAGTTTAATTAAAAACCGATTATCAAAAAGAAAAATTGATTTCCCAAGTAATATCAACGTTGTTGGACCTGAGGAAAGTTTTGACAATAGAGTTTTAATTATTGATAGTTCAGAAGATCTTAGTGCTTTGGAAGCAACAAGCCAAGATTATACAATTCTAAAAATATTTGGTAAACCATATTCTTCAAATGAATGAAAAAGAGGAAAATATTGTAAACCAATTCAGAGAATTATTACCCAATTTAAAAAATTGGGGCAAATTTGTTGATACTACTTTGAATTCAGAAATATTAGCTGAGTTTTTGAATGAGAATATTATTAAAATAACACCCAATTTTAGACTTAAAGACGAGAAGACATTTTTGTTTAAGGCCCTTTATCGAAAGAAACCTTATAAAAACCCTTTAGTCGACATAGAAGACAAAATTGGAACACGAATAGTAGTTCTGAAATCTTCTGATATCCAAAAAGTTGGAGACAAAATTTTAGAGCATTCAAAATGGAAGGCTAAGATAACCAAAAGCATTCAACAAGAAATTGAGGACAAACCGAATATTTTTGATTATCAATCACTTCATATTGTAGTTGAGCCAATAGAGGAAGATATTAACTATGAAAGTGGTATAAAGCCTACTTTAACTTGCGAAATACAAATACGAACTTTACTACAACATGCCTTTGCAGAAGTTAGCCACGATAGCACATATAAAGGGCCTTATAAAAACGATAAAGAAATTCTTAGACATTTAGCTAAATCAATGGCATTAATGGAAGCTACGGATGATTATTTCTGTAATATTTTTGATTTAATGTCTGATGAAAAAAGATATTATTCCCAGTTTTTAAAAGAAGTAATTGAATTATATAAAATTTTCAATAAAAATTTCAATAAGCAAGACTTAAATTATTTCATTACGGAGAGCATTTTTGAATTATCTGAAATACAAAAAATTGATCTTTCTTCTTTGACTTTTTATGTGGAAAAGTACAAAGAAAAATTAGCCCAAATTATTCAACCTCAAAATGGTTTGTTTGTTCAACAACCTATTTTTTTATTAGTGAATTACTATTTTGATAACCATCGAACAATGTTAAAAGAATATTGGCCTTTAAATTTAGATTTACTTAAAAATATATATCTGGCCAATAATACTTCTTTTGAAGATTTTTAATCAGCTGCAATGACACCAAAGCCTACACACCTCAATTTTACTAACGATTTTTCATCAAAAGTTATACTTGCAATTCGGGAGGCTTCTAATTATACTGTACAAGAAATAATAGAATTTATAAACTCAAACAATCGTAGAAGGGCAAGAATAAACCCCATTGATACTAATACAGTTAAAGCTAAAATTTTTAATTATTATTTTAAAAAATTTGATTTTCAGAATCTTATTATCGAGAACAAAGACAGCCTACTGAAAAATTTGCAAACCGTAATTAATAGCATAGATCAGGACACTGATTTTCTTGAAAAATTGTATCAATTAATTCAGAAAATTTATTATT
>CAILAF010000213.1 GCA_903832075.1 uncultured Chitinophagaceae bacterium | reverse complement strand
ACAAGAAACATTGCTGTTGATTTAATCATTGCATTTAGGATTTTAGGTTCATTTAGTTCTTTATAAAAAGATGATGCTTTATCTTCATATTTAGTTGGATTTGGAAATAATACAAATCTAGTTACATTAATAGACATATTTTTTATAGTTGCTTTTGAAACATTTCTAGCATTGTTTATAAAATTATTCCAAACATCAGGCATATTAGTAAGTGTACCTTCTGTATCCGTTTGTTTTTGATTAATACCTCCACTAAGTGTACCATCATCATTTAAAATATCAACCACTTCAAGATGATGTTTTTGTCCGAGTTGATAATCGTTCATATCATGTGCCGGTGTAACTTTCAAAGCACCGGTGCCAAATTCCATGGTAACATATTCGTCGGTTATGATTGGTATTCGGCGATTGATTAATGGAACGATTGCAAATTTTCCGTGTAAATGTTTGTAACGTTCATCGTTTGGATGCACGCAAATAGCTGTATCGCCCATGATGGTTTCTGGGCGAACTGTTGCAATGATAATGTTATCATCACTTCCTTCAATTTTATATTTAAGATGATATAATTTTTGTTGCGTTTCTTTTCTAATTACTTCTTCATCACTTAAAGCAGTTAATGCTTTTGTATCCCAATTAATCATTCTCTTTCCACGATAGATATATCCTTTCTTATACAAATCAATAAACACATTGATAACTGATTTGTAATAATTATCATCCATTGTAAAAGATGTTCTGTCCCAATCTAAACTGCATCCTAATTTTTTTAATTGTTGTAATATGATGCCTCCGTATTTATCTTTCCATTCCCAAGCATATTCCAAAAACTCATCTCTGCTTAATTGCGATTTATTTATTCCTCTTTCACGCAGCATTTGAACAACCTTTGCTTCGGTTGCAATAGAAGCATGATCAGTTCCAGGAACCCAACATGCATTCATTCCTTGCATTCTTGCTCTTCTTATTAAAATATCCTGAATAGTATTGTTTAAACAATGACCCATGTGCAAAACACCTGTAACATTTGGAGGTGGTATTACAATTGTATAAGCTTCACGATTATTGTCGGGAATACTGTGAAAATATTTTTTATTTAACCAATGTTCATACCATTTAGTATCAACTTCATTCGGGGTATAATTCTTACTCAATTCCATACTAATTGCATCATCTTTTTAAGTCAGCAAAAATAAGGAAATGATTTACCTTAAGAATTAATAATAATAAGAAAGGAAAAATAATAAGAATAGTTTATAAGGCTGATTACTTTGGGGGATAGTCAGTTGAGATGTTGAAGAAGAATAATTAAATTATTCTTATCCTAATTTACCGCTCCATTGCAAATAAGAAATCAATGCAATAGTTCCGAAAAGAAGAATAACAATAATTGCGTTTCTAACACCTTCATTTAGGCGAAAATGTGTGTTCTCCATGGCTAAAAACTTTTAACAGTTAAACAAAACTTTAGCTATGATTTTTTCACGATATTGGAGTTAGAAATAAAAACTCAATTTCTTTAGATAATCTACTTGGGGGCTTGTGTAAGCTGTATCAGCCTTTTAAGCTATTGCAAGTTAATATTTTTTTTAAAATCTTGCATTCTTTTTTTGTAAATATGCCTAAATACAGAAAGATGGCTTATTTTTCACATTCCAATGTTTGCAATTATCGATATAGAAACTACAGGCGGTCATTCTACTTATAACGGTATAACTGAAATTGCTATTGTGTTACACAATGGGAAAGAGATCGAAAGCAAATATCAAACATTGGTTAATCCTCAAATACCAATTCAACGTTATGTTCAGTCTTTGACAGGGATTACTGATGCAATGGTATCAAATGCCCCCACATTTCAAACAGTTGCCCCCAAAATTTATAATTTATTAAAGGATCGAATTTTTATTGCTCATAATGTAAATTTTGACTATGCTTTTGTAAAACAGCATTTAAAACAAGCCGGGTATGAGTTTAGTCAACCTAAACTTTGCACGATTAGATTAGCGCGAAAAATTTTCCCTGGCTTACCAAAATATGGTTTGGAATCACTTTGCCGAGAATTAAATATTCCTAATAAACAAAGACATAGAGCAGCCGGCGATGCAATTGCCACAACACAATTATTTGAATTATTATTAAAACATGATCGGTCAGGTGAGTTAAGCAAAATGATGAAACGAGGAAGCAAAGAACAATATCTTCCACCCAATGTTCATTCAGATAAAATTCATCAATTGCCTTATGTACCGGGTGTTTATTATTTTCATGATAAAAAAGGAAAAATTATTTATGTTGGTAAAGCAAAGAATTTAAAAAGAAGAGTGACCAGCCATTTTTCCAATAATAAAATATCAAAACAAAAGCAAGAATTTTTAAGAGAGATTCATGATATTTCCTGGAAAGAATGTAACAGCGATTTTATTGCATCATTATTTGAAAGTATTGAAATAAAAAGATTATGGCCTGCATTTAATAAAAGTCAAAAACATTTTGAACAACGTTATGCATTATATATGTTTGAAGATGCTAAAGGTTATTATCGTTTGGGGATTGATAAAAAAAGAAAATTATCTCATCCATTAATGTCATTTCGGTTTTTTGTTGATGCACATAGAACTTTATGGAAATTAGTGAAAGAACATCAATTGCATCCTGCATTATGTTTTTTAAATAAGGAAAGAGGTAACTTATCTTCTTTGCCTGAAATAAAACAGTACAACCAAAACGTTTTAAAAGCATTGGCTTCATTAAAAGCAGAAATGAAAACATATTTATTGAATGATGGAGAAGATGGTTATATATTGATTGAAGAAGGAAAATTTTATGGATTGGCAACTTTAAAAGAACCACCTCAATTAAAAAATATTGATTCAATCAAATCATTATTCAATCCATATCCTGAAAATGAAATTATTTTATCCTTGATTAGAAATTATATAGAAAAATTCCCATCAAGAGTAATAGAATTGGACTTTTAATTATTTATCATAAAAACGCCATTGAGCTGAATAATCTCTTTTTAATTTTTGATTGGTTAGTATTGCTCTTACTAATTCAACAGGCATAGAATTTTCTTTTAAAATAGCATCATGAAACTGTTTGTAAGTCATTTTTTTAGAATCAACTAATTCTTTTTTCAGTGCATAAAATTGTAATCCACCTGTCATATAAGCTAATTGATATAAAGGACCATAACCACCGGTAAATGATCTTCTTACTTCTCCTTCTGCATTGGCTCTTTCATGTCCAACTCTGTCAACTAAAAAATCTATACATTGCTGCGGTGTCCAATTTCCCAATTGATAATTCAATGAAAAAATAATTCTTGCACAGCGATGCATTCTCCAGAACAGCATACCAATGCGGTCTTCAGCATTTCTCGGAAAATTCATATCCCACAAAATAAATTCCCAGTATAAACTCCATCCTTCAATCCAAAATGGTGTAAAATAATTTCTATAAGGTTTATATCTCGCATTCATAAAAAATTCCAATCCATGTCCGGCAATTAATTCATGATGAACTGTTGCTCTTGAAAAATGCGGATTGTTTCCACGCATGCTCATCATCTTTGCATCATCATCCATTGTATTGGTTGGATACGCGATCAATAATTGTTCGCCTCCTAAAAAAAACGGACTCACTAATTGTTGTCTTGGCGACATCATTGTCATTCGCCATGTTTCTTCTGCTAATGGTGGAATAGTTACCAATTCATGTTTCTTAATAAAATCAACTGATTGATTATATAAGTCCATAATCATTTCAGGTTGATGACCTTCAGGAACATAAGTATTTTTTACTTTTTCTAATGCAGCTTTCCAGTTATCGCCGAAACCCATATCCCGTGAGGCTTTTAGCATTTCTGCATCACACCATGCAAATTCTTTATTAGCGATATCAACTAATTCTTCAGGCGAATAAGGAATGAATTCATATTGCAATTGACGCAATAATTCTTCTCTGCCAATCGGATGACCAACAATACCACTTGCATCTTCTTTTTGTGAACTTGATTTATCGGCTTTACTTTTTAATAATGATGCATAACTGTTTAAAGCACTGTCTGTTTGTTGATAAGGTTTTTGTATCCACCAGGTAAATTGCGGATCGTAACTATAATAAAAATCATAAACAGATTTTAAAGCAGCTTGCAACCCTTTTATCGTATTCTCTGCACGTTTGGAAAGATTATCATCTATTAAACTTTCTTTATAAACTGATTTAGATAATGATTGAATTTGTTTGTTGATAGTAAATAATTCATGCGCGATTGATTCACTATTTAAAAATGCGCCTCTTCTGCGTAATTTCTCCCATTGATAAATTGAATCGGCAAAAGGAATATATTTTGCAATTTGAGAAAATTCTTTTTCTTCTTTATCCAATAAAAACAATTCATTTTTTAATGTGCGTTGAAATAAAATATAATCAACCTGAGAACTGGTTTTCATTTTGTCGAAATCCAATTGTTCTAATTGATGTAAATATTCTTGATTGAATTTTTTAAATCTTTCTCTTCGTTCGGGTGAATTAACTACTGTGTAAAATCTTGTCAAACTTCCTTTATCGGCATCATAGTTTACTAATAGAGGTTGTACTTCATTGGTTTGATAATAAGTATCAAATGCTTTCTGAGCTTGAGTTTGATTCGCTATTATTAACAAAGAGAGAAGAAATATTTTTTTCATAGCCTTAGTTTGTGCTATGAATGTATGAAAATGTTTTCTGAATTAGAATATAGGATTTACACCAGTATAATTCGATGGTGTGATTGATTTCAATTCTTTCTTGATAGATGCTTTTACTTTTAATGAGTTAATAAATTCATGAATCGCTTTTTTATCAATGGCATGTTTACCTCGTGTTAATTCTTTTAATGCTTCATATGGGTTAGGATAATTTTCTCTTCTTAAAATTGTTTGAATTGCTTCTGCAACAACTGCCCAATTATTTTCCAGTTCTTCTTTTATTCTTATTTCATTTAATACTAATTTATTCAAACCTTTTGTTAATGATTTGATTGCAATTAAAGTATGTGCAATTGGTACACCAATATTTCTCAATACAGTTGAATCAGTTAAATCTCTTTGCAATCTTGAAATAGGTAGTTTCGCTGAAAAGTGTTCCAGCAAAGCATTTGCAATGCCAAGATTTCCTTCGGCATTTTCAAAATCAATTGGGTTTACTTTATGTGGCATAGCAGAAGAACCTACTTCTCCCTGTTTTGTTTTTTGTTTAAAATAATCCATGCTGATGTATGTCCACATATCACGGCATAAATCAATTAAAATAGTATTGATGCGTTTAATAGAATCAAAATGTGCAGCTAAATGATCGTAATGTTCTATTTGTGTAGTGAACTGCATTCTTTGTAATCCTAAAATATTTTCAACGAATTCATTGCCTAATTTTATCCAGTCTTTTGAAGGAAATGAAACATGATGCGCATTAAAATTTCCGGTGGCACCACCAAATTTTGCAGCATACGGAATATTTGCAAACAAATGAATTTGATTATCTATTCTTTCAGAAAACACCATGATCTCTTTTCCAAGAATCGTTGGAGATGCAGGCTGACCATGTGTTTTAGCCAACATAGAAACTTTTCTCCATTGCTGCGCCAAAATAATTAGCTGTTTTTTAATATTGATAATTGCAGGTAAATATTCATGCTCCATACAATTTTTCCAACTTAACGGAATGGCCGTATTGTTTATATCTTGAGAGGTTAATCCAAAATGTATCCATTCTTTTACATCACCGGCATTTAGTTTTTGTAATTGTTCTTTTAAAAAATATTCAACTGCTTTTACATCATGATTGGTTATTGTTTCGGTTTGTTTAATTTGTTCTGCATCTGCCAAAGAAAAATCATTCACAACTTTTTGGAAGTGTTGTTTTGTTTTTACATCTGCTTTAAAAAACTTTTTTTCGGCCAGAAATAAAAAATATTCAACTTCAACGATAACGCGGTATTTCATCAACGCATATTCACTAAAAAATTCGTCAAGTTGTTGCAATTGTTTGCGGTAACGTCCGTCGATT
>CAILAF010000212.1 GCA_903832075.1 uncultured Chitinophagaceae bacterium | reverse complement strand
TTGATGCTTGTCGTTTTGCTGAGAATGCATACTTCATAAAACTTCGTGAAGCCGGTTATGCAAATAAATCGGTTAAAGAAATAGCACAAGAAATTTTTTCGTATGCCGATGGTTGTACCATGAGTGCTAAGAAAGATGCATTCGCAAACATTGGTGGTTTTTTGGCTATGCACGATAAAAATTTAGCGCAACAATGCAGAAATCTTTTAGTGATTACCGAAGGTTTTCCAACTTATGGTGGTTTGGCCGGAAGAGATTTAGAAGCAATTGCTATTGGTTTGAATGAAGTAATGGAAGAACATTATTTGCAATATCGCATTCGCAGTATTGAATATCTTACCAATAAATTAATCGATGCCGGCGTGCCTGTAATGCAACCAGCAGGCGGACATGCAGTGTATTTAGATGCAAAAGAATTTCTTTCTCATATTCCTGTTAATCAATATCCCGGTCAAGCTTTGGTTGGCGCATTATATATTGAAGGTGGAATTAGAGGTGTTGAAATTGGTTCATTAATGTTTGGAAAATATGATGACAATAAAAAATTAATTCCTGCCAATCTTGAATTAGTTCGATTAGCAATACCAAGAAGAGTTTATACACAAAGTCATATTGATTATGTAGCCGAAGTAATCATTGAAGTATTTAATAAAAGAAATGAAATTAAAGGATTGCACATCATTGAAGAATCACCGATGCTTCGACATTTTACTGTTAAACTAAAACCTATTAATTAAAATAAAACAAAACACAATGAAAAAAATAAAACAAAGTTGGGCTGAACCGTACAAAATTAAAATGGTTGAACTTTTAAAAATGACAACCGCTTCTCAACGCCAAAAAGCGATGAAAGAAGCCGGCTACAATACTTTTCTTTTAAAATCGGAAGATGTATATATTGATTTATTGACTGACAGTGGCACATCTGCGATGAGTGATCGTCAATGGGCCGGAATGATGATGGGCGATGAAGCTTATGCCGGCAGCAGAAATTTTTATCATTTAGAAGAAGTTGTAAAAAATATTTATGGATATAAATATTTAATTCCAACACATCAGGGTCGCGGTGCAGAAAATATTTTATCAAAAATATTGATTAAAAAAGGAGATATAATTCCCGGCAATATGTATTTCACTACTACCCGATTGCATCAAGAATTAGCAGGCGGAAAATTTGAAGACATTATTATTGATGAAGCACATGATCCTGAAAATGAATTTCCATTTAAAGGAAATGTTGATCTAAATAAATTAGAAAAACTCGTTAAAAAATATGGTGCTGAAAAAATTCCTTATGTAAGTATAGCAACGAGTGTGAATATGGCTGGCGGTCAACCAATCAGCATAAAAAATTTAAAAGAGTTAAGAGCATTCACAAAAAAACATGGCATCCGCATCATTCATGACATGACAAGAGTTGCAGAGAATGCCTATTTCATTCAACAAAGAGAAAAAGGATTTGAAAAAAAATCAATCGCAGCAATTGTAAAAGAAATTTGTTCTTATACCGATGGGGCAACCATGAGTGCAAAGAAAGATGCATTGGTAAACATAGGTGGATTTTTAGCAGTGAATGATTGGGATGTTTTTGAAGAAGCAAGAAATATGGTTGTGGTTTATGAAGGTTTACATACTTATGGAGGATTGGCGGGAAGAGATATGGAAGCAATGGCAATTGGTATTGGCGAAAGTGTGAGTGATGAACATATTAAAGCAAGAGTTGGTCAGGTAATTTATTTAGGAGAAAAAATGATTGGGTATGATGTTCCAATTGTTAAACCAATTGGTGGACATGGAATTTTTGTTGATGCAAAAAAGTTTTTACCGCATATTCCGCAAGAAAATTTTCCTGCCCAAACATTGGCATCAGAAATTTATTTGGATTCAGGGGTAAGAACAATGGAAAGAGGCGTTGTATCTGCCGGCAGAAAAGCCAATGGAGAAAATTATTTTCCAAAATTAGAGTTGGTAAGATTTACTATTCCTCGCCGTGTTTATACTCAAGCTCACATGGATGTAATTGCAGAATCGGCAGCAAGAGTTTATGATAGAAGAAATAAAATAAGAGGAATGAAAATGATTTATGAACCAAAATATCTTCGCTTTTTTCAAGCAAGGTTTGAGAAACTATAAAAAATGATAGAATAATAATTAAAAGACTGATTCATAAATTATGAATCAGTCTTTTTTTAAATTAGTTACAAGCAAATGAAAACTGATAGTTTAATGAATTCAATTCTATTTCAGCATGATCTAATTCTTCAATAAATTTTTCATGATTGGATGAAGAGATACCTTTTAATTGACGATAATAAGTTATTCCATCTGCCAAGTTTTGATAAAAAGCTTCATAATATTTTTTCTTTTTAGCATCAGGTTCTTTATCACTGTCTTCTTGTAATTCTTCTTTCAAGAAATCAATATATAAATGCAATTCTGCAATAAACATATGAGGCCTGTTACTATTTGTAAGAATATTTTTTCGTCCGTAAATATGATCTGTCATTGTTTGCAATGAAACAACTTTGGAAAAATTAACAATATTCGGTCCGGGACAAATAGTTACTGCATTTAAATGTTTTACAAAAGTTTGTTCATAGTTGATTGCAGCTGAATTGCTTAATCCAATGCATAAACATTCTTTACCCAATACATCTTTCAATTGTTTTTTGTATTGCGTTTCTGGCAAACAAAGCGATTGCAAATGTGCAATCTTAAGCTTTTGATATTTCTGAGATGCCATGCAAATCGGATCTTTTGTAAACTCGGTATTTAGAGCCAAATGTTTCTCCGGACAAGGACTTCCGGGTTTTCCATTGCTGATTCTCAAAAATTTTTCATTCTCTGAAGTAGTTCCTTTTAAAAAATGAAATCTTACTCCTAACGGAGAATGATGACTTAACACTACATCTTTATCTTTTGCATTGCACAATAATTTCAAAGTATTATCATCAACAGTAGTGGCTTCTGGTACCAATAAAAAAGGTGTTCCCCATCCTGTGCTTTGTATACCATAATATTCATGCAAAAACTCATCTTCTTCATGATTGCCTATTCCACCTTGTGCTGAAAATATTATGCTTGGAGGATTATCTAATTTTTTATTATTTTTTTTCTGAATGGCATTATTATAAATTTCGAAAAGCGTATCAATTAGTTCTTGTCTTTTTAATTTGAACTCTTCTAATATTGGACCCATAAGATAACCATCTGTTGCAAATGCATGGCCCCCACAATTCAAACCAGATTCAATTCTAAACTCACTAACCCAAACTCCTTTCTTTGCTAAATATTTTCCTTGAATTAAAGCTGAACGATAATCACTAACCTTTATAATTATTTTTTTTGAAAATTTTCCATCTTCATTAATATCAAACTCTCTACAATTTTCCAGATAATTATATAAACGTGGATTCATTCCGGCAGAAAAAACAACAGATGAATTTGTAAGATTACTTTTGGCATATCCTCTCAAAGCAGCAATAGCATCAGAACTGTCTTCTAATAATTCCCCGCTCTTATTAAAATTATTCTTATCAATTTTAGTCATGATGTTTACATCAATACTTCCTGGTTTTATAAGAGAACGCAAATGTTTTTCTATTTTCTCTTTTTCAACTGCATTTGAGATACTCAACATTTGCCTGTAAAACTGTTTTAACAAACTATCTTCGGGCAACATCTCAAAATATTTTACAATTTCAGAACCAGCTTCAAATGCAGCGTTTTTCAATTTTTCAACTTGCTCCTGAACAATTGTATTTACAAGATTCAAATAATCTGTAATTCTTTTTGCACGGTAGTCTTCATCATGAACAGTAATAGGTTTATATTCTTGATTAATGGTGGCATAATAATGACTTCTCATCATCTCAATTAAACCATCCTCAACAATTGACATTACTGATGAAATGCCAAATCTGGCAACTTTAATTGGACTATCAATGGTATAGGCCAACCCCATTACTGGAATATGAAATTTGTGGCAGGGATAATAATTCATGAAATAAGGATAACTAAAACAGTAAATAATTTATTTAAACACAAATACAAAACAGTCAATTGGCTGCTAAACAATATATGCTTTGAGAATGCAAAGGTAAAATAATTAAGGATATAAATGTCCTTTATTATAAAAGCCAATGATGGCTTGGCAGGATCCTAAAAAATTGCATCAAAATATTTGTTAATTCACAAATCATTTCTGATGATTTAAAAGGATATAATCATTTCTATAATTTACTGATCAAAATATTTTAATGCACTTATTGGTGAAGTGCCATCACAGGAATATGGCTATGCAACACAAATTGCTTGGTATGACTTCGATGCATTAATTTTTCAAAAAAATCGTGCTTCTTTGGTAATACAATCAACAAATCAATATTATTTGTTTCTGCAAAATCCATGATTGCTTCATCAGTATCTTCAGAAGTAATAAAATGGTAAGCA
>CAILAF010000211.1 GCA_903832075.1 uncultured Chitinophagaceae bacterium | reverse complement strand
CAAACATTAACTTTATTAACCAAAAGTTTAAAACCATTACCAATTGTTAAACGCGACGAAGAAGGTCATGTATTTGATGAAGTAACTGATCCCGAATTTCGTTATCGTCAGCGTTATGCTGATTTAATTATTAATCCTTCGGTAAAAGAAACTTTTGTTAAGCGTACTAAATTAGTAAACACTATTCGTGAATTTTTAAATGAACGCGGTGCGTTGGAAGTTGATACGCCGGTTTTACAAACTATTCCCGGAGGCGCAGCAGCAAAGCCTTTCATCACACATCACAATGCATTGGATGTTCCTTTTTATTTGAGAATTGCAAATGAATTGTATTTAAAAAGATTAATTGTTGGTGGCTTTGATTGGGTATATGAATTCAGCAGAAATTTTAGAAATGAAGGAATGGACAGAACGCATAATCCCGAATTTACAATTCTCGAATGGTATACTGCATACAAAGATTATTTGTGGATGATGGAAACAACAGAACAGTTGTTTGAAAAAATTTCATTGGCATTGCATGGAACAACTGATGTAACAATCGGAGAAACAATTGTAAGTTTTAAAGCACCTTTTAAGCGCATCAGCATTTTTGATGCCATTAAAGAAAATACAGGAATTGATATTTCAGAAAAAGATGAAACGGATTTGCGTGATGTTTGTAAACAATTAAACATTGATGTTAATCCAAACATTGGTAAAGGAAAATTAATTGATGAAATATTTGGTGCAACAAGTGAACATAAATATGTTCAACCAACTTTTATTATTGATTATCCGGTTGAAATGAGCCCGCTGACAAAGAAGCATCGCAGCAAAGCCGGACTGGTAGAGCGTTTTGAGCTTATGATTAATGGTAAAGAAATTGCCAATGCATATAGCGAATTGAATGATCCGATAGATCAACGCGAACGTTTTGAAGAACAAGTTAAATTAATGGAACGCGGTGATGATGAAGCCATGTTTATTGACAATGATTTTTTACGTGCATTAGAATATGGAATGCCACCAACATCGGGAATTGGAATTGGAATTGACAGATTGTGTATGATGTTGTTAAATCAATCTTCTATACAAGATGTATTGTTGTTTCCACAAATGAGACCTGAGAAGTTTGATAATGAAGATTAATTTTTTTTATAAATATTTATTCAAACTATACGAATAAATCTTGAAATAATTTATTGCCCGGTACTACTGCATATTTTGATAAATCTGTAATTCCTTCTTTCGCTAAAACATCTTCATCAATAAAAGTATTACCGGTGTATTGTAAATTTTCTTTGTTTAAAATATAATAAGCAGCATCTGCTAATACATCAACTGTTCTGCTCATTTTTGCTAAAGCCTCGCCACCTAATAAATTTCTTACAGCAGCGGTATCAATGGTAGTCCGCGGCCACAAAGCGTTTGAAGCGATTCCATCTTTTTTAAATTCGCTTGCCCAACCTAATGCCATCATACTCATATTGAATTTAGTCATGGTATATGCAACATGTGGCGATAACCATTTTGCAGTGATATTTATTGGTGGAGATAAAGTAAGTATATGCGGATTGTTTCCTTTTTTTAAATACGGGATGCAATGTTTGGTCATTAAAAAAGTTCCACGAACATTAATGCTATGCATTAGATCAAAACGTTTTGCTTCTGTTTGTTCTGTTCCGGTTAATTGAATAGCCGATGCATTGTTTATTAAAATATCAATGCCGCCAAATTTTTCTACCGCTTGTTGAACAGCATATTGAATTTGTTCTTCAAAACGAATATCTGTTTGTACCGCCAAAGCCTTGCCACCTGCGGCTTCCATCTCAGCTGCAGCGGAAAAAATTGTACCGCCAAGTTTTATATTTTCTTCAGTACTCTTTGCTGCAATAACAATGTTAGCGCCTTCTTTTGCTAATTTTAATGCAATGGCTTTCCCAATTCCTCTGCTGGCGCCTGTAATAAAAATTGTTTTGTTTTGAAAACTCATGTTGTAATAATTATAAGTTGTAAGTTATAAGTTATAAGCGAACGAAAAAAGTTGAGTTTGTATTTTTTACTTACAACTTATCACTTACAACTTTTTATTTCCAGCCTAAAAATTTTTTGATTACTTCCTCTGCTTTTAAACAAGCTTTATCAAGATCATCATTTACAATAGATACATTGAAATGATCTTTGAAAGATATTTCATAACTAGCCTTACTTGCTCTTGTCGCAATACTTTCCGCTGATTCAGTACCACGACTTTCCAATCTTTTTTTCAAAATTTCAACACTTGGCGGTTCAATAAAAATAGATAATGAATTTTGCGGAAACTGTTGCTGTACATGAATAGCGCCTTTAACATCAATATCCAACATAGGCGTTTTATCTTCATTCCAAATTCTATCTAATTCACTTTTTAATGTGCCATAATATTTTCCTTCATAAACCATTTCCCATTCAATAAAAGCAGCATCCTTTATTTTTTTTTTGAAATTCATCTACACTTATATAATAATAATCCACACCATTTTTTTCTTTTCCTCTTGCTTTGCGTGTAGTTGCAGAAACTGAAAAAGATAATTGCGGATACTTCTTTAATAAATAATGTGTGATAGAAGTTTTGCCGGCACCTGACGGAGCGGTAATAATGATTAATTTATTTACTCGAATCATCTTGCAAGTAAAATAAGAAAAATGAAATAAGAAAAATTTTTATTTCAATGAAGCACCTTGATCTATCCAACATCCGATTAAATCACGTTCTTCTTGTGTAATACCGGTTTTATTATTCTGCGGCATTGTTTTAGTAATAACCACACGTTGCATAATTTTATCTTTCAACTTAACAATGTCTTGTGGCGTATCGTACACAACTCCATTTGGCGGCGCTTTAAAAATATCATCGGTAGGTTTTAAAGAATGGCAGGTAATACATCTTTTATTAATGATGGTTGTTATTTCGGTTATGCTAATATTTGGTTTGCATTCAATCGTTACTTTTTTTGGCGCAGTTATAAATGCTGCGGCTAATAAAATAATTACAGAAATCGGCATCACCCAATAACTTAATTCGCCGCGTTCTTTTAAATTTAAATAATGTTTTACACCCGCAGCGCCTAAAGAAATAATAATTAAAACCAACCACTTATTTTCATTTCCGAATGTGCTGGGAAAATGATTGCTTACCATTACAAATAAAACTGGTAAAGTAAAATAATTGTTGTGTAATGAGCGCATACCGGCATGTTTACCAATTTCGGGATTCAAAGGCTTGCCATGTTTTGCAGCAAATACCATTGCTTTTTGTGATGGAATGATGATGAAAAAAACATTAGCTGTCATAATGGTTCCAATCATTGCACCGAAATGAATATAAGCTGCACGGGCACTGAACACATGTGCATAGAAATAAGCAAAACCAATTAAGATGATGAAGCCAATGAAAGAAAATAATTTTCCGTTTTTTATTAATGGTGATCTGCAAAGCCCATTATAAATTAACCACGCAAAAATAAATGAGCTAATACTTATGCTGATAGCTGTACCAGCGCCGATATTTAAAACATTAGTATCAATTAAAAAACCTTGTGCATTAAAATAGTAAACGATAAACAATAAACAAATTCCGGTAACCCAGGTAAAATATGATTCGTATTTAAACCAATGCAAATTTTTTGGGATTTCTTTTGGTGCTATTTTATATTTTTCTAAATAATAAAAACCGCCACCGTGCACTGCCCAAAGGTTTCCGGCTAATTCGTCTCGAATATTTTCTGTTCTGTTCAATGCATTTTCCAAAAAAATAAAATAAAACGATGCACCAATCCATGCAATGCCAAACGTAATATGCATTACACGAACAATAATATTCAACCATTCAGTTAAATGTCCTTCCCAAATTGTTCCTTTCAAGCCAAAATAAATAACGGCAATAATTGCAACAATGGTTAAAAGAATTCCGGTATAAACAAGTCCTTGAAGGAAAGAATATTTTTCATTCAATATTTCTTCGTCTTTATTTTTTTCAATCAAACTATGAAAACGATAAGTCATGATAATAAACATCAGCAACACAATCACCAAACAAGAAAGCAGTATGATGGTTAACATAAGCGATGGTTGGTTTATTACTCGTTATCAATTAAAAAATACAATTTAAGTATTTGTTTTTTATTTTTATGGATTAACACTGATTTTTTATTGAATGAAATTTGATTGCATCATACAAAGTAATCTTATTATTACACCGAGCGGAATACGTAATGGTTATGTATTAATTGGTGATGGAAAAATTATTGATGTAGTTGATACAATATCGGATGATGATAAAATTTTTTGCATTAATGCGATAAATAAATATGTACTGCCCGGTTTAATTGATCCGCATGTTCATATTAATGAACCCGGCAGAGCTGAATGGGAAGGATTTGATACTGCCACGAAAGCCGCACTGGCAGGCGGTTTAACAACTTTGGTTGAAATGCCATTGAATGCATCGCCGGTTACAACAACTGCAAAAGCATTTGATGAAAAAATAAATTCGGCAAAGAATAAATTACATACCAATGTTGGTTTTTGGGGCGGAATAATTCCAAATAATGAAAATGAAATTGAACCATTGATTGAAAAAGAAGTAATTGGTTTTAAAGCATTTCTTACACATTCGGGTATTGATGAATTTCCAAATGTTACAGAAAATGATTTGAGAAAAGTAATGCCAATCATTGCAAAATATGATTTGCCTTTATTAGTTCATTGCGAATTATCGGATGACAGTTTACAGATGACAGATAACGGAAGAGTGTATAATAATTATTTATTGTCTCGTCCAAAAAAATGGGAAGATGATGCTATTGCATTAATGATTAATCTTTGCGAAGAATATCATTGCAAAACACATATTGTTCATTTATCATCATCCAATTCTATTGAACAAATTGCAAATGCAAAACAAAAAAAATTGCCTTTAACTGTTGAAACAGCACAACATTATTTATATTTTAATGCCGAAGAAATTAAAGATGGCAATACTGCTTTTAAATGCGCACCACCTATTCGCGAAAAAGCAAATAACGAAAAATTATGGCAGGCATTGAAAGATGGTATCATTGATTTTGTTGCAACAGATCATTCACCCGCAACACCGGATTTAAAAGAATTAGAAAGTGGTAACTTTATGAAAGCTTGGGGTGGCATAGCTTCTATTCAATTTGCATTGCCTGTTTTGTGGACTGCAGCAAAGAAACATAATTGCACGATAAATGATTTAGTGAAATGGTTATGCGAAAAACCGGCAATATTAATTGGAAAGCAATCGTCGAAAGGAAAAATTAAAAAAGGATTTGATGCCGATATTATTATTGTTGATTTAAATAAAACATTTACTGTTACAGAAAATATTATTCATCATAAACATAAGATTACTCCATATTTGAATGAAAAATTATTTGGCGTAGTTGAACAAACTTATTTAAATGGTAAGAAAGTTTTTGAGAATGATACTTTTTTAAAATTGAATCAAGGGAAAATAATTTATAGATGAACAATTATTTACAAAGAGCCGAAAAAATAATGCAACGCATCAACACGCTTGCTTTAATAAGTGATGATGATAATT
Source organism: uncultured Chitinophagaceae bacterium (assembly GCA_903832075.1). Taxonomy (GTDB): domain Bacteria; phylum Bacteroidota; class Bacteroidia; order Chitinophagales; family Chitinophagaceae; genus CAILAF01. The sequence goes on along the minus strand of CAILAF010000211.1, from coordinate 5,207 downwards.
GTATTAATAGAATTTTTGGAACAAATGCTTTTATAAAAGGTAGAGATACAATATTTGAATGGATGAATGATGCCGGATTGCAAACAACCATTGATAATATCAGCAATGTTCGCGGTAAATTATTAAGCGATAATGCAAATGCAAAAACATTGGTAATCGCATCACATTATGATACAGTTATAAACGCCGGCAAATTTGATGGCCCGCTGGGAGTATTGATGGGACTGGATTTGCTGGAACAAATCATTCAAGCAAAAATAAAATTACCGTTTCATATTGAGTTGATTGCATTTAGTGATGAAGAAGGTGTTCGTTTTCATACTACTTATTTGGGAAGCAAAGTTGTTGCTGGTTTATTCGATAAAAACGTATTGAATAAAAAAGATGAAAATGGAATCACACTGCAAGATGTGATACAAAAATTAAATAGGAGGACTAATCAATTAGATAAAGATGCTATTGCAAAAAATAATTGGTTAGGTTATTTTGAAATTCATATCGAACAAGGTCCGGTATTGTACGAAAAAAATATTCCTATTGCTGTTGTTAATGGAATTGCCGGACAACAAAGATTGGAAATTGTTTTTAAGGGAATGGCTGGTCATGCAGGCACAGTGCCAATGAATATGCGCAGCGATGCTTTGTGTGCTGCTTCAGAATTTATTTTGGAATTAGAACAATTTGCACTTGAACATAAAAAAAATTTAGTAGCAACAGTTGGTAAATTAAATATTATTAATGCCGCAAGTAATGTTATTCCCGGCGAAGTTGTTTTTAGTTTAGATATACGAAGTGCAGATGAAAATGTTTTATCTGCAGCATATAAACAAATTGAAATTATTTGTTGTGACGTTTGTAAAAAAAGAAAAATCAAATTTGAATGGAACTTGATACAAGAATCAAAACCCATTCTTTGTAGCAAAGAAATGAATAAGTTGCTTTCATCTTCAATAAAAAAATCAGGCTACGAAGTTATTGAATTAGTAAGTGGTGCAGGTCATGATGCAGTTGCTATTTCAGAAGTATCACCTGTTGCTATGTTATTTGTAAGATGTTTTAAAGGTATCAGTCATAATCCATTAGAAAATGTTGAATTGAATGATTTAGCTGCTGCCATCAAAGTTTCTGATAACTTTATACAAGAATTAATTACACAAAATAAATTCATCATTTAAAATTTATCATTCAAAATAATTCAAATGGAAATATCAGCATTAACAAGAAGTGTAGTAAAAAATAATCATGCAGTAATTGCACCGGATGGTTATATAAACAGCAATGTACCCGGATGGATTAATTGTACTGTGAATGTGATCATCAACGAAGCAATGGGCGCAAACCTTTGCCAGACCTTAATTACAGCAAACAAGAATGCAAAACTTTTTGGCGAAACAAAAGAATCACAAATTTTTTTTTATGTGATTAAAGGAAAATTAAAAGCGGTTGTTAGTGGTGAAATAAAAGTTTTGAATGGCGGACAGTTTGTTTATGTGCCGGTTGGTAAAGCATATCGTTTTGAAAATATTAAAGAAGGAACTCAAATACTTACGTTTCATAAAAAGTATGATAAACTAAAAGGGTATGATGCGCCACCGGTAATTTTTGGTGATGAAAAAAATGTTCCCGGTCCTGCTTATTTAGGAGATTCGGCATTGCGTTTGCAAGTGTTGTTGCCCGATCATTTATCGTTTGATATGGCAGTCAATATTTTTACTTATGATAGTGGCGGACATTTGCCAATGGTTGAAACACATATTATGGAACATGGTTTAATGTATTTACAAGGGCAAGGTGTTTATATGTTAGATCATCAATGGTATCCAATAAAAAAAGGAGATAGTATTTGGATGGCACCATATTGCCAGCAATGGTTTACTGCAATGGGGAAAGAGCCTGCTGTATATATTTATTATAAAAATGTAAATCGTTTTCCAACAACAGTTTAAAAAATTTACAAATTACAATATCCGATTTACGATTTGAAACATATCGTAAATCGTAAATCTGAAATCGTAAATGAAATGACTTTACACGAGCTAAACATATTATCGAAAGAAGAATTAAAGCAAACATTATTTAAATGTTGCGGTTCGGATAATTGGGTAGAAAAAATGTTGACTATTTTTCCTGTTGATGATTTAGTAGAATTATTGGAAGATGCAGATGAAAAATGGTGGCAATGTAGTGAAGAAGATTGGTTGCAAGCATTTACACATCATCCAAAAATTGGTGATATTGAAAGTTTACAAAAAAAATTTGCATCAACAGCACAATGGGCAGCAGGCGAACAAAGTGTTGCCGCACTAGCGTCTTACGAGGTATTAGAAAAATTAGCCAAAGGCAATGATGACTATGAAAAAAAATTTGGTTTTATTTTTATTGTATGCGCAACCGGAAAATCGGCTGAAGAAATGTTGCAATTATTAAATGCCCGATTACCCAATTCAAGAAAAGATGAAATTCAAAATGCAGCAGATGAACAAAGTAAAATAACCAAATTAAGAATTGAAAAATTGTTAGCTTAATTATTGTCATTTAAAATTTACATTCAAAAATTATAATTATAAATGAGTCAGCTTACAACACATATTCTCGATACAACAAAAGGCAAACCCGCAAGTGGTGTTGAAATTATTTTATATAAAAAAGAAAATCATGAGTGGAAAGAAATTGCCAAAGGAGTAACTAATAATGATGGTCGTATTCCTGATTTGTTAGAAAAAAATATTGTGCTTGTTTTTGGAAATTATAAAATAAAGTTTGAAACAGCCGATTATTTTAAGAAACAATCTGTGCAAACATTTTATCCTTATGTTGAAATTATTTTTGAAATCAATTCATCAGATCATTATCATGTTCCATTGTTATTAAATCCCTTTGGATATTCTACTTATCGCGGATCGTAATTATTTTAAATTTTAAATGTTGTATTTTGAATTGATAAATACAAAGCATTTAAAATTTATCATTCAAAATTTAAAATAATAGAAAATGAAGTTATCAATAGCCGAAGAAGAGAAATTATTTTTATTAGATACTTTAAAACTTGCTAATCTAAAATTTCAGCAAACTTATCCGGGTGATAAGCCTGAAAGGCAAGCTGTACATACAGTTTATGGCGGTGCTAATCTTTTTAAAAGTGATACCACTTTAAAAATGGGTGAAGTAGCATTAAAAAATTTGCAGACCTATTCTCCAAATTTTGAAACACTTGCTAAAGTATTGGAATTGCAAGGGCACGAACATTTGCCTCATACCGAAAAAGAAATTGATGCATTAACAAAGCGATTAGATGCAATGAATGAAACCGAAAGAAAACAAGAACATGCTTGGTTATCGTATTCTGTTTATAATAAAATCATTCATAAATTAAAAACAGAAGCGATAGAAGATTTTAGAATTGATTTTGAAGATGGTTTTGGTAATCGTCCGGATGATGAAGAAGATGCAACTGCCGTTAATGCTGCAAATGAATTAGCCATCGGAATGAAAAACAAAACTATTTCTCCTTTTATTGGTATTCGCATTAAACCGTTTACAGAAGATTTAAAATTTCGTGGTGTAAGAACATTAGATATTTTTCTTTCAACATTATTAGAAAAAACAAACGGACAACTTCCGGAAAATTTTGTAGTGATGTTACCCAAAGTAACCATACCCGAACAAGTAATTACTTTAATAAGATTATTTGAAATCATTGAAAAGAAAAATAATTTGCCACATGGTACATTGAAAATGGAAACGATGGTTGAAGCCACGCAAATAATTATGGATGATGAAGGAAGAAATCCGTTAATGAAAATTATTAAAGCAAGCGAAGGCAGATGTATTGCAGCACACTTTGGAACCTACGACTACACTGCATCTTGTGGCATCACTGCAAAATATCAAACGATGGCACATGCTGTTTGCGACTTTGCACATCATGTTACAAAAGTTGCATTAGGTGGTACCGGAATTTTTTTAAGTGATGGTGCAACCAATGTAATGCCTATTGGTCCGCATCGAGGAGAAAATTTATCATTCGAACAATTAAATGAAAACAGAGAAGCAGTTCATAAAGGATGGAAAATTGGTTTCAATCATACGATGCATTCGTTGATTAATGGATTTTATCAAGGATGGGATTTAAATCCGGCACAATTACCGATGCGTTATGCTGCTACTTATAATTTCTTTTTAAGTAGTATGGATGATGCAACACATCGGTTAAAAATATTTGTTGAGCGTGCAGCCATTTCAACATTAACCGGAGATATTTTTGATGATGCAGCTACCGGACAAGGGTTATTAAATTTTTTTTTAAAAGCAATGAATTGTGGCGCTATTACTGAAGAGGAAGCATTAGCAACCGGATTAACTATTGAAGAAATTCGCAGCAGAAGTTTTTATAAAATTTTACAAGGAAGAAGAAAAAATAAATAATTATTTAGTGGTTACACTTTTTTAAATCCTAATTTTTCAGGAGTGATCGGCAGATCTCTAACACGCTTTCCTGTTGCATTAAATACTGCATTGGCAACTGCAGCAGCAAAACCGATCAATGCAATTTCTCCCAATCCTTTTGCACCAATTGGGTTAACAATAAAATCAGGTTTATTTACAAACCAAACATCAATGAGTGGAATATCAGTATGCAACGGAACATGATAAGTTCCAAAACTTGCATTTTCAATTTCACCGGTTTGATGATTGAATTTTAATTCTTCTTTCAATGCCATTCCTATTCCACCAACAGCACCACCCAACATTTGACTTCTTGCAGTGTTTTCACTAATTATTTTTCCTGCATCACCTGTTGTTACTACATGTTGCAATTTTATTTCTCCTGTTTTAGGATGCACATATACTTTAACGAAATGAGTAGAAAAAGAAAAGCTGGAATATTTTATTACCTGCGGATTATTACCCTGCGAGTCTTGTACAATTTCAATTGATGTTTGACTTGCTGTTTGCATCAATGCTGCGATTGATATTTTTATGTTATTATCTTTTGTTGAAAAAACATTTTCATTCTTTACATCAAGATCAGCAGCTTGTAAATTTTTAAATGAATCAATTTTTTGAATGGCTAATTCTTTCAAATTTTGTTTCAATGTTTCGCAAACCAAATAAACAGCAGAACCTAATGATGATGTTGTTGATGAACCACCTTGTCCGGGACCCGGAGGGAAATCAGTATCACCTAACTGGAATTTTATTTTATT
>CAILAF010000210.1 GCA_903832075.1 uncultured Chitinophagaceae bacterium | reverse complement strand
TCAAAATCAGCTATTGCTTCCAGAGGTTTTTGCATCATCCCCAAAATACTTCCTCTACTATTAAAAATTTTGGCATCCATGAGATTTAATCCAATAGCCTGGTTGTAATCAGCAAGGGCTTCAGTGGGTTTGTTTAATTTGAGATAAACATTGCCTCTATTAAGAAATACATTTGATTGATTAGGATTTAATTCCATTGACTTGTTCAAATCGGCAAGAGCCTCATTATATCTATTTGCATTGGTAAGCAACAATCCTCGATTATTGTAAGGGGCAAAAAAGATAGGTTTCAGCTCAATAGCTTTGGTGAAATCGGCATAAGCTTTATCAAAGGTATCTGCACCTTTAAAGGAGTTCCCTCTATTTGAATAAGTTCTGGCCTTATTTGGAGATTTTGAAACACAATCATCCCAAAGAGAAAATTCATCCTTCCAAACCTTATTTCTTTCATAAGTCAAATAGGAATTTATAGCAATTATAAATACAAAAATGGTTAACGCGATTTTTTTTTCTTTGAATAATCCAAAAATAACAGCGCAAAGAATTAAGAAAAATCCAAAGGAAGGCAGATAAGTTCTATGTTCGAACACAGGATCGTTTAATACAATGACACTTGATTCGATGGATATGGTTATAAAAAACCAAAGGATGCCAAAAGAAATTAATCGGTTCCTATTATATAGGAATATTGATAGGGCAAGCAATGACATAAGGAACATAAAACTAATTATTGTTCTTAATTCAAAAAAGTTATTTGATAAAGGAAAGTCGTAATCCAGATTTTGATTTATAGGGATCAATAGAAGTTGGATATATTTAGGAATGACGCTGAATTCGGTCAATAAATAGTTAATGGGGGTTATCAATTTGTAATCATTATGTTCATCTGGTGTCAATGATCCAAAAATACCTGAAGAATATTTGAGAATAAGGATGGAAACAAAACCGATTATTCCAACCAAAAATAGAATAACCCGATAATCTTTTAAATTAATGGATAATCTTTCTTTCCTCAAAAGATAAAGTTCCACTAATACAATTATGAAAGGAAGGGTGTAGGTATTTTCCTTGGTGTGAAATGCAAGATAAGCTGAAACGGCGGAACAAAAAAACACTATATACTTTGATTTGTTATCCCTATCCATCAACCTTGCCATTATATATAATGACAGGGAAAGGATAAAGAACAACGCCGCAAGAGAGGCCATTCGTTGAACAATATAAGTAACTGACTGGGTGGCTAATGGATGCGAAATAAATAGCAGTCCCATTACAAGGCTAATGCTGTTTTTGTTCTTTTTGATGGCAAGATTCTTTAATAAAGGAGTGGTAAAAAGCAATAAGGTAAGCCAAACCACTAATAAAGCATTTGTTAAATGAATAATAAGATTTACAAAATGGTAGCCCCAAACATTATTTTGTCCAAAATGATAATTAAGGGCAAATGTGAACATGGCAATCGGGCGTGAATCGAAGTTCCACCAATCCCTAACATTAGATAGATTACGAATAGCAAAATTATCTTCAATATTTGCCTTATCGTCAAAATGAAAGGAACAGTCAAAAGAATTGGAATAAATTATCGTCCCCAGAATGATGATGATTCCTAATCCAATCAAATTGAAATAAATA
>CAILAF010000209.1 GCA_903832075.1 uncultured Chitinophagaceae bacterium | reverse complement strand
GAGCATTAACTGCAATTTGGAATAAAGACACTAAAATATTATTATTGAGTTTTGATGCTGCTAAAACATCAGATAAAAAAATACAAGAAAAAATTGCTTCAGTTGGATATGATACACAAGATGTAACAGCAACCGATGCTGCTTATGAAAAGTTAGATAATTGCTGTCAATATGATAGGAAAGCTCAGAAGTCCCCAAAAAAGGAATAAATAAATTATTTTTTCTTTTTCTTCCAATCAATTCTTCTGCCTAAAATAGTTTTTAATACAAAACCATCTGTGGCTGGTGTTAAGCCAAAACCTGCACCAATATTGAATTCCCACTTATCATTGCCTTCCATGTCATAAGTAAAAAACAATGCATTGTTTTGATCGGCATTTGTATAGAACTGATTGATGTAACCCATGCTTCCATAATATTCAACTCCGAAACTTCCGTGTTTAAGGAATTGATAATCTATTTTGATGTTTGGTTCAAAAACAGGAGTTGAATTATTACTAACACCCTTTAATGAAATTCCAAAAGCAGGATTAAAACAAGTATATAGTTTTCCAAATTGTTTATCAATGATTGGACGAATTTCTGCATCCCAAGTATCTGCAGAATATTCTTGTCGTTGATAACCAATTTCGGCAGATAAACTTAAACCAAAAGGTAGTTTCCAATTTTCAGGAGCAGTTATTCTTGGGCGAATATGAGTACCAACAAATTGATAACCATAAGGTGAAGTATAATTGGTGAACAAATAAAAACCTATTTCAAAGTTATCTGTAAAACCATGTGTGATTTCTAATGTTTCGTGCAATGCATGATTGGATGGGCGAACACCATCAACAATATTTTTTTGACCATTGAATGTAAAATTGCTGTGCAATTCAAGGATTGTTGTATTTTTTTCTTGTGTAGGAGCACCATACACTTGTATTTCGTAATTATCCTGACTAATTGCCTGAACTGAACTAAAAAGAAATAATGCGATGAATAAATTTTTCATGAAAATAATTACAATGTTTTTTTGTAAAAGGTTCGCAAAAATATGCGGCAGCAATCAATAGAATTTATTTTTTGTAGGAACGGCAGAATTTTATTTTTCAAAGTAAACTAAACTGCCGCCAACCCATTCTTTGTCTTTATTATAACGCACACCAATCATTTTGCCTTTACTTAATCTTGCTAAATTATTAGTTGCAATAGGTCTTGCTTCACCATCTTTCCAAAAATAAAATATTCTAATCTCAGCTTTTGCAGGCGTATCAGGCGTTACAATTACATCTGCATATTTTACTTTGCGTTGTAAAATCCAATTTTCAGGGTCGCTTACTTTGTCAATGTCAGATTGAGTTACATCAATTACCACACCTTGTCCGGCAAAAGAAAATAATGGTTTCAAAACATAATTCTCTAAATCAGTTGGAAACTCTTTTATCTCATTTAAAAATTTAGTTGATGGAACATAAGGATGATCTATAAAAGGCAATGTGTATTTGCTGATACGATAAAACCAATTAGGATGCGGCACCCATTCAACTTCTAATTCTTCTAACAGCAATTTTCCTTTTTCCTGAATTTCTTTTGATTGTTGTTGAAGATCGTCAAAAATTATTCTGTTATAAATTCTTTTGATTTCGATTTTCTTTCCATTGTTTAAATAAAATAATTTTTTTCCTTCCTGAATTAATTCTGTTAAACAAACAATTTTAATACCGGTATAATCTTCTGTAAAATAAAAATCAATTCTTGTTTTTTGCTTGTGTGGTAATATTTCTAACAGTATTACATTTTCAGGTTGGTGATTGCCGATAATTATTTCTTTTAATAATTTGATATAACTTTCTTTATCAAAATCATTTAGGTAAGCAGAATAATTTTCAGGAATATCAAAATGTTTTCTGGTAATTTCATCATCCCAAATTTGATAAGCAAACAAACTGGGAAAGCCCTGCATTTCTATTAATTGCGGTTCAAGTTCTCCATTTTCATTTTCACAAATACCAAAATCAAAAGCAATAAAATTAGAATGTTCATTCTCATTCGGCACACGCACTTCAGCAGGAATGGCATGAGAAGTAAGCGTTTTAAAATTGTATTGTGTTATAAGGTCAACAATATTTTCGCAAGCTGCTAATACTTTTTCTTTAAAAGATTTATCAATGAATATAGGTGTTTCAGCAACGCGAAACTCAATGGCACCGCTGTGTTTACTATTTAGTTCCTTTAAGAAAGATTGATATTTTTCTTCAGTGAAACTTGAATTGAATGATTGTCGTATTGATGAAACCATGCTATCTAAATTGAAAATGAATATTGTAATGATGAATACACCATTACAATATTATCTAAAGTATAAAATCTTTGTGAGAATATGTGAATGATCTTTATCAGATGAATCAATAAGCTGTGGCTAATTCACCTACAGACTGATTTAAAAAGTTTGGAAGAATATGCGAATATGTCCACATAATTTTATCGGGATCTTGTAATTGTTCAACCATGCTTTTCCATTTTGGTTCGCCGTGTTCATCAATTACCGTTTTCTTTTTATCATCTCTTTGCAAATACATACTCATACCAATTGCATCGGCTTCCGGATGAAATTGAGTGCCGATAAAATATTCATTAAATCGAATGCTCATGATAGCTCTTTCGTAAGGCACATGCGGTCTTTCTTTTTCAATGGCTAAAATTTTACCGCCCATTTTTTTTAAACGATTATCATTAGGTTTAATTACTTGATAATCTCTGCTATCAACACCATAAAAAGGATCACGTAAACCATTAAAAACATTTTCATCTTTTCCTTCGTCTAGCATGTGAATGGGAAAAACACCAAATGCAGTTGAAACTCGTTTACAAACATTACCCACTTTATAATGTCTGCATGCTAATTGAAAACTATGGCAAATAAAGAAAATATGTTTTTTATTGGTGTTGGCTTTATCATTATTCCATTTTTCAACTTGATGAAGCCAATGAAAATAATTTCGCTCCCATTCATTGCCTTCTGTGTCTAATGGTGAGCCTGGTCCGCCGCTTGAAATAAAAATATCAAATGAAAGATCGGGTGTTTCTAATTTTTGACGAACATCAAATTCTTTAAATTGAACATCTAAATTATTTGTTTCACTCCATTGATTAATGATCTCACGAATACAACGCATGCCTTGATTTGCTTGACCTTCATACAAATCTAAAATTGCAATTCTTACTTGTTTATTTTCTTTCCAACTCATAAGCCGCAAACATAAGAATTTTAAAATTTACGCAATGCTGATAACTATTCACAGATGTGGAGTAATAATATTAAACAAATTATTTTATTGTCTGCCTTTAAAATCATCCATTGTTTTATAAACGCCCATCCATTTACCAACAATTAAATCAAACCATCTGATTGGTAAAATTCCTTTTATAAAAGGCAATGTGTACACAATGCCGGGCATGCGTACAAAGAGTTTATTTTTTTCAATACCGGTGATGATTTTTTTTGCTGCTACTTCAGGATCAACAATTGGAATGATGCTGCTTTTAACACCATCAAACATGCCGGTATTAATATAATAAGGTGTAGCGGTTGTAACTTTTACATTGCATTTTAAATTTTCCATTTCCAAACGTAACGAATCACTCCAGCCAATCACTGCCCATTTGCTGGCAACATACACACTCATCTTTGGATTACTTACCATACCTGCGGCAGATGCAATGTTTACAATATGTCCGTTATTATCGGCAATCATATCTTGTAAAAATTCTTTTGCAATATGCATTAATGCGCTGCTGTTAATGATCATGGTTCTGTCAATATCATTATGCGAATGTTCTGCAAAATTTTTTCCAACAACAATACCTGCATTATTAATCAGCATATCAATTTTGCCTGCATCATTTTTAACTTGTTGTGCAGTTGCAATAACTGAATCCGTATTCATTACATCAACCACATAAGTTAAAACATGATAACCTTGTTGTTTAAATTCGTTGGCAGTAGTGAGCAATGAATTTTCATTAACATCCCAAATAACCAAAGTGTGCAAACCCCTTTGCAGCAATAGTTTGCCCATTAATTTACCAATGCCCGATGCACCACCGGTAATTAATGCTTTTTTATTTTCTATTTGGCTCATAGAAATATTTTTACAAATAACTCAAATTAGTTTTTGGTGTTAATGCCAATAATGTGTGATACATTAATTCTATTGTTAGTTCAATATCTTTTTTATGCAACATTTCAACAGTGGTGTGCATGTATCGTAACGGAATAGAAATTAAAACACTTGGGCAACCATCATTGGCATAAGCAAAACTATCGGTATCAGTTCCGGTGCTTCTGCTAACGGCACGCATTTGCAACGGAATATTTTTTTTCTCTGCAACATCTTGTACAAACTGTAATAATT
>CAILAF010000208.1 GCA_903832075.1 uncultured Chitinophagaceae bacterium | reverse complement strand
GCATGGCTGTTAGTCAGCTATTAGCACAAAGTCGTACCTTAAAAGGTAAGATTACAGACGATAAGGGTAATGCAATACCTAATGCGTCTGTTTTAGTTAAGGGTACCACTATTGGTACTACTGCCGGAGTTGACGGTGCTTTTACTTTGTCCGTTCCTCCAACAGCAAAAACTTTAGTGATCTCCTCACTAAATTTTACTGCTCAAGAAATTTCAATTGGAAGTAAAACACAGTTTAATGTATCTCTTCAATCCACTGCTCAAAACTTAGATGAAGTAGTAGTGGTAGGTTATGGTACACAAAAAAAATCTGAAGCTACAGCATCAATTGCTAAAGTTGCAGGATCATCTGTTGCGCAACGACCTTTAACTTCAGTTGACCAAATTCTTCAAGGTAAAGTGGCTGGATTACAATCTGTAACTTTCAGCGGACAACCGGGAGCGAACCAACAAGTTAGAATTAGAGGTATCAGTTCACTTTCTCTTTCTTCTCAGCCATTATATGTTGTTGATGGAATTATTATCAATAGCGGTGATGTATCGAGATTAACAACTACAACAAACGTATTAGCACAAATAAACCCTGATGATATTGATGGAATCTCTATTTTAAAAGATGCAGCAGCAACAGCCATTTATGGTTCACAAGGTGCAAATGGCGTAATTGTAATTTCTACAAAAAGAGGTAAAGCCGGTAAAACAGAATTTAGTTTTACTGCTGAAGTTGGAAATAATACTCATGGAGATATCCCATCAGCAGGTATGCCAATAAGATCAGCTGATTGGTTATCATTATTTCAGGAATCTTATATTAATGCCGGTGGCTCAGCAGCAAATGCAGTAACAGCAGCAGCAAATTATGGTGATGGTACAGTTGATGTTGATTGGTTGAATTTGTTAACAAGATCAGGCGCTCAAAGTCAATATAATTTATCTGCACGTGGTGGTGATGAAAAAACTAAATTTTATATCTCTGCCGGTTATTTTAAACAAGAAGCGAATGTTATTGGATCTGATTTAAAAAGAATTTCTAGTGTTATAAATGTTGATCATACTATTTCAAAGAAGTTTAGTATTTCATTGAATTTGCAACCAACTTATACAAAAGAAAATGCACCTTTAAGTAATTCTAGTGCGTTCTCTAATCCAATCATGGAGTTTTATTTTTTAAGACCAACTCAAAATCCTTATAATGCTGATGGTACTTATAATGTAAATAAAACTACAAAGGATTTTAGTTCAACATTCAATCCTTTATATATTGTTGCAAGTGATATACATGGTGCCGATATCTTCTCTTTAAATGGTAAAGCAAAAGTTAATTATAATATTTATAAAGGTTTATCATTTAGTTCATCTGCAGGTATGCAATACGAAAATTTAGAAGAGTATTATTATAATAACCCAATAATGGGTGATGGCGCAGCAACAAATGGTAGAGCTTATGCTTATTATACAAGATATTTCTTGTACGATTTAGTAAATCAGCTCGATTATAATAACAGCAGTCTTCTTAGAGACAAATCTTTAAGATTAAATGCTACAGCAGGATATGAAGCAATCGATTCAAGAAGTTATGGAGTTTCTGCACAAGGAAACAATTTTGCAACTCCTTTGCTAACATCATTAGGTACTGCTGCTACACCAATAGTTGCTAGTATTACCGAATCGCTTTATTCTTTCACTTCAATTTATTCTCGACTTGGCTTAACCTTTAAAGAAAAATATAATTTACAAGGAAGTTTTAGGCGTGATGGTTCTTCTAAATTTTCAACTGCAAACGAATATGGTAATTTTTATGCAGTGAGTGGATCTTGGAATGTTTCGAAAGAAAAATTCTTGGAAAGATCTAAAGTAATTTCCGATATGAAGCTTAGAGCTTCTTACGGTCAATCAGGTAACTCTAATGGGTTAGGTAATTATGGATGGCGTCAAACTT
>CAILAF010000207.1 GCA_903832075.1 uncultured Chitinophagaceae bacterium | reverse complement strand
GTTATTTGTTGTTTGTTGATAATACAATAAAAAATATTCACTCCTGTTTATAAGAATAAGAAAAGCAAGCCCACATTAATAAGACCGATTGAGTATTATGTTAATTAGCGTTAATAACTAAAAAGTAATTAACTTTTTGTATTGTTTATAATTAAGTTGTTAAGAAATTAACACGCTTAATAGTAATAGTTTATTTATAAAAATGTATTATTAAATAAATACTACAACAGTTATAAACAATCATTATTTTTTATGAAGAAGTTTTTTAACTGTTAATGAGTTTATTGATTTAGGTTTGTTGAAATATGAAAAATAAAAATAAATTTTATATCAGCCACCCAAATAATAAACAAGCTAATACAATAAAAGGCGCAGGCGTTTTTGTATAAGTTAGAACCAAAAATGTTGCAATAATAACAGCTAAATTATAAGTCCATGAAATTTGCTTGCTCCATAATTGAACGAACACAATATCTTTCATTAGATACATCGTTGCACCAAACATAATTCCAACAACAGCAGCATTGATACCCTCTAATGATCTATAAATAATTGCATACTTTTTTAGATTATTCCAAACAGGAAAAAAAAATAAAACCAATAAAGCACTTGGTAAAAAAATTCCGATTGCTCCAAGAACGCATCCTAATAGTTGTTGAGAAAAATTATTTTCGGTTCGCATTACCATTCCCCCGGTGAATGAACTAATAGAAAAGACCGGACCGGGTATAGCACGCACTATTCCTGATCCTGTTAAGAATTCATCTTTATTCATTTTTAAAACATCTCGTCTGTTTTCTAAAATATGTTTTGTTTCTGGTCTAACTACATATTGATTATACATTAATGGAATTAAAACATCTCCTCCGCCAAATACAAAACTTCCGAAGCGATAAGTATTTTCAAATAAGTTGAATGCTTTTCTATTTTTCCAGTTATGCGTAGTGGCTGTTTCTGATAAATATCCTGCTACTCCAAAAATTAAAATAAATATGAGAATATTTCCCCATTTTATTTTTTTAGGAGGAACTTCTTTTTGCGGAATTCTTTTACTACTAAAATTAGTTGCAATACCTCCAGCTACAATTAATGCAGGAATGGTCCATGGTGTTTTAAAAGCAAAGAAAGTAATAATAGCTGTAGCGCACATTATTACTTGCGTAATAGTGTTGTTGACTGCTATCTTGAATATTTTAAAACATGAATAAGCAATAAAACCAACCGCCATCGGTTGAATAAATTTAAAAACATGAATGTCTATACCTAAATCATCAAAGTAATCCAATAAAAAAGATAAACCTCCCATTATAATACAAGCAGGAAGTATCCATATTAATAAAGTAATGATGGCTAATAAAATTCCACCGCGCTTGTAACCAATTAATGTTAATGTTTGAGTTGAAGAGGCGCCCGGCAGCATATTACAAAAGCTAACAAAATCAAGAAGCTCGTGTTCGCTAATATCTTTTCTTTTATGAACAAAAGTTTTCATCATCATTCCAAAATGTCCTTGCGGTCCGCCAAATGCAGTAATACTGTATAATAAAACAGAACGCAAAAAAGGAATATGACGTAATTGTTTCATAATAAAATGGCATCTTAAAGTAAACAAAAAAAGTTGAACCAAAATTATTTATCAATAAAAGATAATGAGAATTGGAAAAGAAGAAAGATTTGAATATTTTCAATCAATAGAAATTATGAAGAGAATATTATTTTATAGTCTGATTTTTTTATTGGTGAGTTGTAGTAATAAGTATCAACGATTTGTTGGCAATTATACTTTTAAAAGTGTGGATGGAAAACCAGACTATTCAAATTTAGATTATTGGGCAGCACATCCTTATAAACGTGATCCAAGCGACAGCGTTTCAAAACCGTTAAAGAGGGATTATCATCCCGATTCGTCGGTTGATGTTTTCTTTATACATCCAACAACTTATACCGATGCTGCAAAAAGTTCTGGTTGGAATGCACCAATTGATAGTGCTTTATTAAATGCAAAAACAGATTACAGCACTATTTTATATCAAGCAAGTATTTTTAATGAAGCGGGAAGAGTGTTTGCACCAAGATATAGGCAAGCAAATTATTGGAGCTATTTTCCTATTACAAAAGAAGATAGTTTAAATGCGTTTGAGTCTTTTGAAAAAGCATATAATGATATTAAAAAAGCATTTGAATATTATTTAGAACATTGGAACAAAGGAAGGCCAATCATTATTGCATCGCACAGCCAAGGAACAACACATGCTAAAAGATTATTGAAAGAATTTTTTGAAGGAAAGGAGTTACAAAAAAAATTAGTGATTGCTTATATTATTGGTATTCCTGTTGAAGAAAAATATTTTTCTTCATTAAAACCGTGTAATAATCCCGATCAAACAGGATGTTATTGTTCCTGGAGAACATTTAAACAAAATTATGAATCAGATTATGTGAAGAAAGAAACAGAAAAAATACATGTTACGAATCCTATAACATGGAGCGACTCGGAACCCTTAGCCGATCGCTCACAAAACAAAGGATCGGTTTTGTTGAATTTTAATAAACTGTATAAAAATGTAGCCGATGCAAATATTCATAATGGAATTTTGTGGACAAGGAAACCAAAATTTTTTGGAAAAGTTTTTTATAAAACAAAAAATTATCATGCGGCCGATTTAAATTTATATTATTTGAGTATTAG
>CAILAF010000206.1 GCA_903832075.1 uncultured Chitinophagaceae bacterium | reverse complement strand
CCGAAAAAGAAAAAACATTTTTCCTTGAAAATATCTTATCAGCCAGAGATAAAATTTTATCTATTCTAAAAGAAAATATTAAAGATGACAATGCAATAGGTATTGCTGAAGCTTTATTGATTGGATATAGAGATGATTTAGATAAAGATACTGTTCAAGCATACAGCAACACAGGCGTTGTACATATTATTGCCATCAGCGGTTTACACATTGCTATGATTTATGGTTTATTGCTTTTGTTATTAAAACCTTTTAAAAAAATTAAATGGTTTAAATTTTTACATCCTATTATTATTTTGTTTGCCTTATGGACATTTACTTTCATTGCAGGCGCAGTTCCATCCATTTTACGAAGCACTGTTATGTTTTCATTCATTGTAATTGGAACAAGTATTGGTAAACGTTCCAATATTTATAATAATCTGGCAGCATCTGCATTTACTATTTTAGTTTTCAACCCATACAGTTTATGGGATGTTGGATTTCAATTAAGCTATGCGGCAGTATTAAGTATTGTTGTGTTTCAAAAAAATATCAGTCAATGGATTTATTTTGAAAATAAATTATTGCGAGGCATTTGGCAATTAAGTGCGGTAACGTTATCCGCTCAAATACTTACGCTGCCTATTATTTTATACTATTTTCATCAATTCCCAAATTTCTTTTTGTTTAGTAATTTATTTGCTGTCCCTTTTTCGGGATTGATTTTGTACGGCGAATTATTATTGATTGTTGTTTCTAAATTGGAGATCATCAACGAAATAGTTGGTGATGCAGTTAGTTGGTGTATTAATTTAATGAATCAGTTTATTTATCATGTAAACAATATGCCATTTGCTTCTATTCAAAATATTCAAATCAATATTATACAAACCATATTGCTTTATTTCTTTATTGTAAATATTGCCTGGTGGTTAATGAAGAAAAAAAATATTTCGTTTGTATTTAGTTTAACATGCCTAGTTTTCTTTTTAGGGATTCGATGTTTTGATATGATTGAAAATGAAAAGCAACAAAAAATAATTATATATAATCTTCCGCAACTTCAGGCAATAGATATCATAGACGGGAAAGTTTATCAATTTATTGGAAATAACGAATTACAAGAAGACGGCTTTCTTAGAAACTTTCACTTAAAACCGTCTCGTATTTTAAACAGAATTTCTTCGACAGAAGAATTACAAAGTATTTTATTTAAAAATAATTTAGTCCGTTCCGCCAATAAAATGGTTTTAATTGTTGATAAACCTATTTACGTTTCATCAAGTTTTCAAAAAATAAAAGTTAATACCATCATCATATCACATAATCCCAAACTGTATTTAGATCAATTAGTCGCCGCATTTGATTGTGATGAAATTGTTTTCGATAGCAGTAATCCATTGTGGAAAATCAACAAATGGAAAAAAGATTGCGACCGCCTACATTTGCGGCATCATTCCATACCTGAACAAGGCGCTTTTGAAATGGAATTATAAAACCTCATCATGCAAAAAAAAATTCAATCAGCTCTGATTTCTGTTTTTTATAAAGACGGATTAGAACCCATCGCTAAAAAGTTACATGAATTAAATATTAAAATTTATTCAACCGGCGGTACACAGAAATTCTTAGAGGATGCAAACATTCCATGTATTGCAGTAGAAAGTTTAACAACATATCCTTCCATTTTGGGAGGCAGAGTTAAAACATTGCATCCCGTTTTGTTTGGTGGAATATTAGGCAGAAGATATGAACCGCAGGATTTAGTGGAAATGAAACAATACAGCATCCCTGAAATTGATTTGGTGATTGTTGATTTGTATCCGTTTGAAGAAACACTAAAAACTACTTCAGAAGAAAAATTAATTATCGAGAAAATTGATATCGGCGGACCATCTATGATTCGTGCTGCTGCAAAGAATTTTAAAGATGTTGTAGTGATCGCTGCAAAAGATGATTACTCTTTTTTAGAAAATTTATTGAATGAACAACAAGGAGAAACAACAATTGAACAACGTAAAACATTTGCAGCAAAAGCTTTTCAGGTTGTGATGAATTATGATATTGCCATCAATAATTATTTTAATCCCGATAATACAACTACACAAACATCATCCATCAAACAAGTATTGCGTTATGGCGAGAACCCTCATCAATCTGCAATATTTTATGGTGATTTGAAAGGATTATTTAATCAATTAAACGGAAAAGAATTATCATACAATAATTTAGTTGACGTTGAAGCTGCTATTCAATTAATAAAAGAATTTTCAAATGATGAGGAAAAAGTTTTTGCTATTATTAAACATACCAATGTTTGTGGTGTTGCCAAACGCAATACGGTGAAATCCGCATGGGACGTGGCTTTATCAAGTGATCCCGAAAGTGCATTTGGTGGTGTATTGGTTTGTAACGGAACGATAGATAAAGTAACAGCAGATGCGATCAATGAAATTTTCTTTGAAGTTTTAATCGCTCCATCATTTGATGAAGATGCATTTCAAATTTTAAAATCAAAGAAGAACAGAATAATTCTTGAATCGAATATTCAATATTCAATATTCAATATTCAATCAAAATCTTTACTAAACGGAACATTAACGCAAGATGCCGATAAAGGAAATTATACCGAGTGGAAAGAAGTTGGTGGAAGAGAAACAAATTCTTCAGAAAAAGAAAATTTGATTTTTGCCAATATCATCTGCAAACATTTAAAGAGTAATGCTATTGCTTTAATCAAAGACAAACAATTGGTGGGTAAAGGTTGCGGACAAACATCTCGTATTGATTCATTGCGCCAGGCAATTGATAAAGCCAAACAATTTAAATTTGATTTGCATGGTGCTGTATTAGCAAGCGATGCATTCTTTCCTTTCAATGATTGCGTGCAAATTGCTAATGAAGTAGGTATTGAAGCATTTATTCAGCCCGGTGGTTCAATAAGAGATAAAGACAGTATTGAATATTGTGTTCAACATAATTTAGCAATGGTAATTACCGGCATGCGACATTTTAAACATTAATTTAGGTTGTAAGTAATTAGTATTAGGTTATATTTTTTATCACCCAATACTTACTACTCACCACTGACTACTTACTACTTAATGGCATTTACAATAAAACAAAAAGCATACATCGCATTAATTGCTACCAGCATTATCTGGGGCACAACATGGGTTGCAAGTAAAGTAGCCGTCACAAATGCGCCACCGGTACAGGTTTCAGCGATACGACAATTTATTGCAGGATTGATTTACATTGTTTTTTTTAAGTTGAAAGGAGAACCATGGCCTTCATTAAAACAATTGAAACCATTATTGGTGATGAGTTTTTTTCTGCTCATTATTGCGAATGGTTGTGCAACATGGAGTATAAAATATTTATCAAGCGGATTGGCCGCATTGATCGCCGCATTGTATCCTTTATGTGTTGTAGTGATTGAAATGATTTTCTTTAAAACTAAAAATACCAAAGCCACTTTTATTGGATTATTATTGGGATTGGCAGGTATTTGTGTAGTATTTTATGATAATGCATTTCATCATAATTCAGGTAATTATTTGTTTGGTGTAATGCTATCATTGATAGCTACTTTATCCTGGGGCATCGGAACTATTTTTGTTGCAAGAAAAAAAATAAATATCAATCCTTATTACGGAATGGGTTGGCAAATGATGATGGCATCTCCGTTTATTTTTATCATGTCGCTTTTTACCGGAAAAAATATTTCATTGACCGGAGAACGCGATACTGCATTAAAAAAAGTAGAAGTAATTAAAAAATTGGGGTCTGTTTTACATGTTTCAAATATTCGATTAGTTCCTGAACATATTAAAAAAGACGGTACCGATAAAGAAACTAAGAAAGCAAGAAAAACAAATGTACTTAAAATGACTTTTGATATTGATGAAAATCACATTGCTTCCTTCGCGATTGCATACGCATGAGCAAAAAAATTGTATGATGAATCACCCAGTACGAATATCAGAATATTAATTGTTGAGAAATAAAACAAACGATCAACACCTCCTGGCTCCACTCACCGTTTGCCCGCGGTCACACTCGCGCCACTGTGCGGAGTCGCGGCACGCAGCGCATCCTGAATCACGGCCTCGAGCGTCTGCACAACATTGATGGGAGCGCATGAGTTGAACATTTTATGCGAGAATGAATGCGAATACACGAGATGCAAATCAGGAAATGAATTTTGTGAAGAAAAATAGAGCGTGTCTGGAAAATTACAAAGAAAATTTTCACGAAGATACGGAAGAGTTTTCAAAAGCGGCCGTTGTCTGGATCGTGTAAAGAACCAATTCAGTGTGCCTCGTCAATTGCAAGAGTACGAGAACATATTTCCGATAGAGCAGAGTTTCGTGTTTTTTCTTTCTTCTTCTT
>CAILAF010000205.1 GCA_903832075.1 uncultured Chitinophagaceae bacterium | reverse complement strand
CTTGATCCATGTGCACCAAAACCATAATCAATACAAATATTAGTACGTGAAAATTTATTGAACTTTAAGCGCAAACCCGCGCCATAACCGGGTTGTATCACTTGAAAACTATTATTGTTTATTTCTGAATAAGATTGTGCATTGGCAAAAACAACGCCACCAATTAATCCATTACGAGAAATAGCGAAACGATATTCTGTTTCAAAATCAATCATGTTCTTACTTCTAAAACGACTTTGCGCATAACCTCTTCCGGTGTTGCTATAAGTATCCCATCCTGTGCTTGGCAAATCGAGATAAGGTGGATTACCACTAAGTGTTATCCAATTATAACTCCAAAACGCTAAAATATTTTTTGATGATGGAGAAAGTTGAATAAATTTTCTCACATCAATTAATAATGATGTCCAGTTTTGATCACTGCCAATCCATTGCATGTTTTGACGCAATACCAAATTGCTGTAAAAACCTCCTTCAGGATTAATAGAATTTCTTCTGTTATCATATAAAAAATCTAATGATAAGCCTGATGATCTGGAGCTGTTATTGAGGCCATATCTCTGAAAGTCTGTTACAAAACCTGTTGGTAAATTTAATTCTTGAATATTCCAATGATTATCTAATTGATAACCTATACCGGCATATAAATCTTTGCCAATATTTCTAACAGCAAACTGATAAAAGCGCATATAGTTATAATTAATTTTATAACCATCAGTTGATTTTGTATAGCCACCTAATCCGTAAGTGTGTTCAGGATATTTTAAAAAACGCCAATCGCCAATAAAATTATATTTGTTTCCTTTCGTCCAAATAGATGATTGTACCGGCAATAATATTTGTTGCTTTTGTGTAAAAGCAGGAGCCAATAAAATAGATGAAATATTTTGAGCTGAATCATTACCTGTATAAAATGCAAGATTACCTGTCATATTAAATGCCAATCCTGTTTGTAAAGAATATTCAATGGCAGGTGAACCCGAAATATGTACTCTTCCAGATTTTTCTTGAGCAGCATTTGTTCTTTTAGCAGCATCTTTTTTTAGTATACTTAATATCACATCAATCAAATCTTTTTGTTTGGA
Organism: uncultured Chitinophagaceae bacterium; assembly: GCA_903832075.1. GTDB lineage: Bacteria > Bacteroidota > Bacteroidia > Chitinophagales > Chitinophagaceae > CAILAF01. Next base: position 8,761 of record CAILAF010000205.1, on the reverse strand, counting down.
ATAATCTGTTTGATTTATTTTTTGATTGGTTGAATCCTGCGCTGTTGATGAGAAAAAAAAGCCAATGCACAAAACTGAAGTAATAATAATTCTTTGATGAAATTTCAAAATGTTAAATGATTTTATTAAACTGAAAAATAATTCGAACGGCGCTAAGATAATATTTCTTAGCAGTTACCTAAGAGTATTATTATCTCAATTATGTTTTCTTTCCAAAATGCTTTAACATTTTTTTGGTAATCATCGTGCAGCTTTTAGCATCTTATAACATTAAATGGCTTAGTTATTGTTTAATAAATAAAAAATATTCCTATCGTTCAATTGCTACTTTAAAACAATTATAATTATGAAAACAAAAATCCTTTTTTCATTAGCTATTACAGCTATCGTAGCGTCAACTTTAATAGTTGCATGTACCAAAAGCAATTCAGCGAGTGCACCTGCAGGCGCACAAAATGTTTCATTATTATTAACTGACGCTCCGGGTTTTTACAACAATGTTTATTTGGATGTAAAATCTGTTGAAGTATTAGTTGATACATCTACCAATACCAGAAAGCATGACGGATGCGATTGGGATCGAATTGGTGGAGGTGGTCCAAAGCCTGACTCTTCTTTAATTTGGGAGAGTTTGAATGTTTCTGCAGCTGTTTATGATTTGCTGAAATTACAAAACGGCGTTGATACTTTATTTGCAACTGCAACTATTCCGGTGGGAAGTATCCGATTAATTAAAATTGATTTGGGTACCAATAATTCAATTGTAAAAGATAGTGTAACTTATAATTTACAATTACCACCTGGGGCGCCTTCTTACGTTTTAGTAAAATTAAATGGTAATGAGTTTGAACATTATGCTGCTAATGCATCAAGATTGTGGTTAGACTTTAACGTACAGAGATCTATCTTACAAGTTGGTACTACTTTTTATTTAAATCCATTTCTCACTGCATTTGTTGTTAGTCAATCTGGAACGGTAGCAGGTTCTGTTGCTCCAAGTGCTGCATGGCCTGAAATAGTTACTGTGTATGGTCCGAATGATACGGCTTATGCCTTTGTCAATAGAAATAATGGCAATTTTAAAATACGTGGATTAAAGGATGGAACCTATTCTGCCAACTTCCATGCATCAAATGGTTATTTAGATAGTACTATTACAAACATAACTATCAGTAATGCCAATACAGTGAATGTGGGAACAATAACATTGCATAAATAGAGTATGCTGAATTTTTAGATTTTTTTTTAAATAAAAGAGGAACTATATGGCTCCTCTTTTATTTTGCATTTATTTAAATAAAAAATATCAGTTGCTTTAAGGATATTTACTGCATCAACAATCCGATTACTTTGGTTGCTTTTATAAAAATATCAGATCGTCTAAATTTATTGAAATTACTTTTTGTTGTTTATTTATCAATATTCTTTTCTATTCATTATTCATTTGCGCAAAAAGATAGTGCAGCATCAAAAGATACTTTTTTTCTGGCTAAGAAAAAAGGTTGGTTAGGAAAGTTGGGAAAAAGTATTAGTACCTCATCATTAAAAGATACATCCGGAAAAGATGTTATAAAAGGTGTAAACCAATTCAATAAATACAAAGGATACATCATCCGAAATATTCAATTAACTCAAATAGGGTTAAGTGGTTCTGTAAATAATTTAGATACAGCCAATGTTGATTTTTTTACAAAAGCAGCTAAAGCATTTCACAGTACTACATTATCAAAAGTTATTTATCACAATCTTTTTTTTAAAGAAGGCGATGCTTTATTTCCTGAATTGTTTACAGACAATGAAAAATATTTACGCGAACAAGTTTACTTAGAAGATGCGAGAATTATAGTTTTACCTGTTAAAGGCACTTCTAATGAAGTAAATGTTTTTGTAGTTACAAAAGATGTATTTTCTATTGGTGGCACTGCAAATATTTTTGATCAGAATAGCGGCGAACTTACTTTAAGTGAAGATAATATTGGCGGAAGCGGTAATAGATTAGACGTTAAATCATTTTATGATAATTCGCGGCGCGAACCTTTTGGTTCGGGAGCTGATTTTCTGAAACGTAATATAGCAGGGAGTTTTACTGATGTTGGTGCCGGTTTTCAAACTTATGCACCTACATTTAATTTGGGCGGGCGACAAGAAAATATTACTTATTTATCCGTTAATAAAAATTTAGTCAGTGCATATTTCCCTTATACTTTTAGCTTGAATTTATCTCATCATGAAACATTTAACCAATATAAAAGCGATTCTTTATACTTAAGTGATTTGAAATATGAGTATAACGATTTTGATGGATGGGTAGGCTACAATTTAGGAGCTGTTCATTCAATGTATAAAAATTTAAAATCAAGATTAAGAAGGTTTGTTGCTTTACGAGTATTGAACCAACATTTTATTAATATTCCACAGAAGTATGTAAATAATTATAATTTTTTGTATGCCAATATTACCGCTGTTTTGGGATCTTTCACTTTGTTTCAACAAGATTTTTACAAAACAAAATATATTTATGGTTTTGGTAGAAATGAAGATGTGCCAGAAGGAATTAATGCATCTTTCATTGGTGGTTGGACGAATAAAGAGCAACGTGAAAGATTATTTTCGGCATTTGATATTGAACGTTATTATTTTAGTTCCCGAGGAAATTATTACAATTATATATTTAAAGTAGGTACTTATTGGAATGCTGCTACTGTTGAAGATGCTAATATATTAGTATCATTAAATTATTTTTCAAGATTAAAAAGATTAAGTGCCGTTTGGAATCAACGTACTTATGTTAATGCAAGTATCACTACTCAGTTTAATACAATTTTAAATGCTCCGTTATTGTTATCCGGTAGTTATGGGTTGCCTTTTTTTAATAATACTGGTATTGTAAATTCTAATGGAAGGGCAACCATAACTGAAGAAACAGTCTTTTTTAATAGTAGATCTGTTATCGGTTTTCGTTTTGCACCTTTTATTGGAAGTAATATTAGTTTTCTAAAACCACTTGGGCAAGACATAACAAAGTGTGATGGATATACAGGTATTTCTGCCGGGTTGAGAAGCAGAAATGAAAATTTAATTTTTGGAACAATGGAATTACGAGTGAGTTATTTTCCTAGGACAACAGTTAATATGGCTCCATTTCGTATAGACTTTAATACCAATCTGCAATTTAAATACAATAGTCAGTATGTAAAAAGTCCGGATTTTATTACTGTAAATTAATCAAAAGTGGCAGTGATTCCATTCAAAAAAAATATATTATATCAAAAATGCAATTTACTTTTTCCGAAAAAAATATTTCTGTCTCTGTTTTACACTAAAAATCCCTCAAAAAAGTATTTTTCAAAACCTTACTTTTGTTTACCCTGCACAAATTAATTGTGAGTTTGCCATTGAAAGTAGATTTGAATAGAATAATTGTTTTTGATAAATCGTCATTTGTATTTACAGATATTTATAAAATTTATGAAGATTTTTGTTTCAGCTATTATTGTTGCATTTTTGATTGCAACACCCGATAAGAGTATTTCGCAAAATAACAATGATTCTATTTTGCAAAATGCCACAATTATTAATTGTGTACAATATGCTTTGTCGCATCAACCAATTATTCAGCAATCATTACTTGATGAAGACATTACTGATAAAAACATTCGAACAAAATTAGCAGATTGGTATCCGCAACTAAATTTGAATTACAGTATTCAAAATAATTTTGAATTACCTACTGCTTATTTTGCCGGCAGCTTTGTAAAAAGTGGAACATATAATAATTCTAATCTTGGTTTTGGAGTTACACAAAATATTTTTACCCGTGATCTTTTATTAGCAAACAAAACTGCTGATGACGTTCGAAAACAAATCAAACAATCAACGGCAAGTAATAAAATTGAAACAGCTGTAAATGTGAGTAAAGCTTTTTATGATGTATTGCTGACGCAGAAGCAAATGAATGTGTTGGATGAAGATATTATTCGTTTAGAAAAAAGTTTGAAAGATGCTTTTAATCAATATCAGAGTGGCATTGTAGATAAAACAGATTATAAGCGTGCTACTATTTCTTTAAATAATGCTAAAGCACAGCGTAAACAAATTCAGGATTTAATAACTGCAAAATTTGCTTACTTAAAACAATTGATGGGTTATCCTGTTAATGCTAATCTTCCATTGCAATATGATAGCAGTGCCATGGAAAAAGAAGCATTTATTGATACAGCACAACAAGTTTCTTATCAAAGCAGAATAGAATTTCAATTACTGCAAACACAACAAAAACTGCAACAAGCAAATGTTCAGTATAATAAGTGGAGTTATATTCCAACAGTATCTGCATTTGGTGCATATAATTTTAATTTTTTGAATAATAGTTTTGGGAAATTATATAATCCCGCATATACTAATTCTTTTATCGGTTTACAATTGGCTATGCCCATCTTTCAGGGAAATAAAAGAGTGTATCAAGTAAAGCAAGCAGAACTGCAATTAAAGAAAGTTGATTGGGATGTGATTTCTTTGAAAAGTAAAATAAATACTCAATATGCGCAAGCAATGGCTTCTTATAAAGGCAATCTTGCTAATTATGCTGCATTAAAAGATAATGTGCTTTTGGCAGATGAAGTGTATAAAACCATTCGCATGCAATACTCTTCGGGCATCAAAACTTATTTGGATGTAATTATTGCTGAAAGCGATTTACGCACTGCACAATTAAATTATTATACTGCTTTATATCAATTATTAGAAAGTAAGATTGATGTTCAAAAAGCATTAGGAACTATTCAATATTAATTAAACAACTCAACCATTTATAAATATCATTTCAATATGAAAAAAAAGGGACTACTATTAATAATGATTTTTGTTTCTGCTTCTTTCATTATTTCATGCGGAAATAAAACACCCGAAGCTCCAAAAGCGCCGCCGCCAACTGCTGTGAATATTTATGAGATAAAAAAAGAAACTGCAGTATATTATGATTCATATCCGGCAACGGTTGCTGCATTAAATCAAGTTGATTTACGTGCACAAGTAACCGGTTATATTACCGGCATTTATTTTAAAGATGGAGATCATGTAAGTAAAGGACAAAAATTATATGATATCGATCGCCAGCAATATCAAGCTAATTATGATCAGGCAATTGCTAATTTAAATGTGGCAAAAGCATCATTAGATAAAGCACAACAAGATGCTGATCGCTACAACGATTTATTAAAACAAGATGCGATTGCCAAACAAATTGTTGATCATGCATTGGCAGATTTACAATCGGCTAAAATGCAGGTGGCTGCTGCAAAAGCGAATGCTGCAAGAATTGAATCTGATTTAAAATATTCTTCTATTTATGCATCATTTGATGGAACCATTGGTATATCGCAAGTAAAGATGGGGGCATTGGTAACCGCCAATCAAACTTTATTAAATACTATTTCATCCAATGATCCAATGGCTGTTGATATTGCAGTTGGACAAAAAGAAATTCCGCGATTCACCCAACTGTTTTTACATCCTGCAAAAGAAACAGATTCTGTTTTCACTTTGCAAATGCCCGATAATTCTATTTATCCAAATATTGGTAATATCAGTTTAATAGATCGTGCTATTGATCCGCAAACAGGAACTATTAAAACGCGTTTAATCTTTCCAAATAAAAATAATTTATTAAAAGCAGGATTGAATTGTAATGTGCGTGTGAAAAATAATAATAAAGAGAATCTTTTTTTATTAGCTCCATTTAAAGCAGTAGTTGAACAGATGGGAGAATATTTTGTTTATGTAGTAAATGATAGTAATAAAGTTGCACAACGAAAAATTCAATTAGGTGCAAAGCTGAATGATAAAATAATTGTGAAAGATGGATTGAATGAAGGAGAAAAAATTGTAGTGGATGGTGTGCAAAAATTAAAAGATGGTGCAAGTATTATGCTAACGCCTCCTGCTAAAGGAAAATAAAAAAGTCAATTTTAAAAATTTATGATTGCAAATACTTTTATACGTCGTCCTGTTACTGCTATTGTTATTTCATTAGTGATTGTTTTGGTTGGTGTGTTGGCATTAATGAATTTGCCCATCAGTCAATATCCCGACATAACTCCTTCAACAGTTCAAATCACCGGAACATTTAATGGTGCAGATGCACAAACTGTTGAACAAACAGTTACCACACCTATTGAAACGCAGGTGAATGGAACACCGGGAATGGCTTATATGCAAAGCAACAGCACCAGTGATGGAAGAACAACCATTAATGTAACATATAATGTTGGAGCCGATGTAAACAATGGTGCATTAGATGTTCAAAACCGCGTAGGCATTGCAACACCTCAATTACCCGATGATGTAAAAAGATTAGGTGTTGTTACGCGTAAACGTAATCCAAGTATTTTAATGTTGGTGGCAATTTATTCTCCCAATGGTTCGCATAATGTTCCGTTCTTGGATAACTATGCCAATATTTTTGTGAGAGATGTTTTGTTGCGTGTAAAAGGTGTGGGTGATATTTTTTCTCGTGCTGATGATTTCAGTATGCGCATTTGGTTGCAACCTGATAAACTTGCTCAATTAGGATTAACAGCTAATGATGTTGTGAATGCTTTGCAGGAACAAAATGTTCAGATTGCTGCAGGTTCTGTTGGTGCACCACCGCAAAATAATGTTCAGGCTTTTGAATATTCGGTATTAACCAATAGCAGATTAAGTTCTGTTGATCAATTCAATAATATCATTATTCGCAGTAATCCGCAAAACGGTTCTATTGTTTATTTAAAAGATGTTGCTCGTGCACAATTAGGAAAGTTCAGTTATGCAAATAATTCTTTTGTAGATGAAAAAAGAGCATCTTATTTATTAGTTTATCAGGCACCGGGAAGTAATGCATTGGAAACAGCAAAAGGAGTTTATAGTGCAATGGATCAATTAAAAAAATCTTTTCCAAAAGATATTGATTATGTTGTTCCGTTCGAATCTGTTTCTGTTGTAAAAGTTTCAATTGATGAAGTTGTAAAAACTTTATTGGAAGCATTGGGATTAGTAATCATTGTTGTGTTTTTATTTTTACAAAGTTGGCGTGCCACTTTAATTCCGGTATTGGCTATTCCTGTTTCTATCATCGGCACATTTGCCGTTTTTATTCCGCTTGGTTTTACCATCAATACATTAACAATGTTTGGTTTTGTATTGGCCATTGGTATTGTGGTAGATGATGCAATTGTTGTGGTGGAAGCTGTTCAGCATTATATTGATCATGAAAAATTAAGTGCGAAAGAAGCGACATATAAAGCGATGAAAGATATATCAGGACCGGTTGTTGCCATTGCATTAATATTAGCAGCCGTATTTATTCCTGTTGGATTTATTCCCGGCATTGTTGGAAGATTATATCAGCAGTTTGCCATTACCATTGCTATTTCAGTTTTAATTTCTGCATTCATTGCATTATCATTAACACCTGCATTATGTTCGTTAATGTTAAGGCCAATGCATTTAGATAAAAAATCAACCGGCATTAATAAATTCTTTTACTTATTTAATGATTGGTTTAAAAGAACAACTACAACATACAGCAAAGGTGTTAAACAAGTTATTAAAGCTGCGCCATTTGCTTTAATACTTTTAGTTTGCTTATATGTAGGAACAGGATTATTATTTAAAAATAAACCAACGGCATTTATTCCAACAGAAGATGAAGGAAGATTATACATTACTTACGAATTACCGGAAGCATCTTCAACAGCACGTAGTTTAGATGCATTGAATAAAATTATGGCTATCACAAAATCAATTCCTGCTGTTGGACATTTTGCAGCCTTAGGTGGATTGAATGTGGTAACATTTGCAACTAAATCTAATAGCGGAACAATCTTTTGTCAATTAAAACCTTGGGATGAAAGAACGGATAAAGCTTTACAAATTCAGGCAACAGTTGCAGAAATGCAAAAACGTTTTGCAGCTGTTAAAGAAGCAACTGTTCGTGTGATACAACCACCGGCCATTCAGGGTTTGGGACAAACAGCGGGTTTTACTTTTGAATTAGAACAAAGAGAAAGTAATGACGATATTAAAACATTTGAACGAGTGGTAAATAATTTTGTAGGTGAATTAAATAAGCGTCCCGAAATTGGAAGTGGCTTTAGTTATTTTACTGCAAGAACACCGGGATATCAATTAGATGTTGATAGAGATAAATGTAAAAAATTAGGTGTTTCTATTTCTGATGTATATAATACCATGCAAACATTTTTAGGAAGCAGATATGTAAATGATTTTACTATTTATGGAAGAAACTTTCATGTGGTTGCACAAGCAGATACTTTATTTAGAGGTGATATAAAAAATGTAGAAAAATATTATGTAAAAAATCAAGCCGGACAATTATTACCATTAGGAACTTTGATCAGTTATAAATTAATTGAGAATGCACCGCTTATTACGCATTATAATTTATTTAGAACTGCTGAAATAAATGGTAGTCCAAAACCGGGTTATAGCAGTGGGCAAGCAATTGATGCATTACGCGAAACGGCTGCAAAAGTTTTACCTGCAGGTTATGGTTATGAATTTTCCGGATTAAGCAGAGAAGAAGTTAATGCAGGTTCCAGTGCCATTTATATTTTTGGTTTATCTGTTTTATTTGTGTTTTTATTTTTAGCAGCATTATACGAAAGTTGGTCTGTTCCTTTTTCTGTTTTATTAGCAGTGCCAACAGGTGCATTCGGTGCTATTCTTACATTAACTTTTATTCCTGCATTAAGTAATAATG
>CAILAF010000204.1 GCA_903832075.1 uncultured Chitinophagaceae bacterium | reverse complement strand
GTATCTGTTATGGCGCACAATTAACAGCAAAAGAATTTGGTGGCCGCGTTGATAAAAGTAATAAGCGTGAATACGGCAGAGCAAAAATGAAAAAAATAAAAGAAGATGTTTTATTAAATGATGTAAGTGATAATTCGCAAGTCTGGATGAGCCATAGTGATTCGATTGTTGAATTACCAAACGGTTTTGAAATATTAGCAACAACAGAAAGTATTCCGGTAGCAGCATTCAAAAAGTCAAATGTGAAAAGTGAAATGTCAAAAACTAAAACTGATTCACTTTTGACCTCTCACTTTTCACATCCACTTTATGGTTTGCAATTTCATCCCGAAGTTTATCATTCAACCGAAGGAAAAAAAATTATAAAAAATTTTCTCGTTAATATTTGTCATTGCAAACAAAATTGGACACCTGAATCATTTATACACGAAACAGTTGAACAATTAAAAAAGCAAATTGGCGATGCGCATGTTATCATGGCATTAAGTGGCGGTGTGGATAGCACAGTGGCTGCAACGCTTATCAGCAAAGCAATTGGGAAAAGATTACATGGCATTTTTGTTGATAATGGTTTGTTACGCAAAAATGAATTTGAACAAGTGCTGGAAACTTATAAACAACTTGATTTGAATGTTACCGGTATTGATGCCAAACAAATGTTTTATACTGCACTTGCAGGCAAAACAGATCCTGAAGAAAAAAGAAAGATCATTGGTAAATTATTTATTGATGTTTTTGATAAAGAAGCAAAAAAAATAAGTGAAGTAAAATTTTTAGGACAAGGAACTATTTATCCTGATGTAATTGAAAGTGTAAGTGTGCATGGTCCATCGCAAACTATTAAATCGCATCACAATGTTGGAGGTTTGCCCGAAACAATGAAATTAAGTTTGGTAGAACCTTTGCGATCTTTATTTAAAGATGAAGTAAGAAAAGTTGGATTAGAAATGGGCATTCCGGAAGAGATGATTCAACGTCATCCATTTCCCGGACCAGGTTTAGCAATAAGAATTTTGGGAGATATCACAGCAGAAAAAGTAAAACTGGTACAAGATGCTGATGATATTTATATAAAAGCATTAAAGCAACATCATTTATATAATAAAGTGTGGCAAGCAGGTGCTATTTTATTGCCGATAAAAAGTGTTGGTGTAATGGGCGATGAAAGAACTTATGAATTTACACTTGCCTTGCGAGCTGTTACAAGTGTAGATGGCATGACAGCAGACTGGGCACATTTGCCTTATGATTTTTTAGCTTTTGTTTCAAATGAAATTATAAATAATGTTAGAGGAATAAACAGAGTGGTATATGATATCAGCAGTAAACCACCTGCTACAATTGAATGGGAATAAGCATTACAGAACTATTTATTAAAAACCGAATCATGCGTTTTGTTATTCAACTATTTTTCTTTTTTATCTTCATCATTGCAACTTTATCAGTGCAATCACAAACTGCACATTATAAAATTGCCGTGTTCGCACCATTATATATTGATTCAGCTTTTGATGGAAATACTTATAAACTCAACAATAATAATTTTCCTAAAAATATTTTACCAGGATTAGAATTTTATAACGGTGTAATGCTTGCAATTGATTCATTGCAAACAGAAAAGCAATCATTAGAAATAAATATTTACGATACAAAAAGCAGTAAACAAAATGTTTACAGCACCATTAATAAACAAGAGCTGAATAATGTTTCATTAATCATTGCTTCGTTCACCAACAAAGCTGAAACAAAAATGTTAGCCGATTATGCTGCAGCAAAAAAAATCCCCGTTATATCTGCAACTTATCCTAATGATGCCGGCATAATCAATAACGCATACTTCATTCTCATCAATTCAACTTTACGTACACATTGCGAAGAGTTGTTTAAACATCTTCAACACTTCTACTCCACAGGCAATATAGTTTTTATAAAAAGAAAAGGTGGATTAGAAGATATGATTCAATCTATTTTTACTGAATCTAATAAAACAACTCCTTCTCTTCCATTGAAAATAAAAAATATTGAACTGGTTGATACATTCACAAATAATCAATTGTTGGAAAATTTAGACAGCACCAAACAAAATATTGTTGTTTGCGGAACCATTGATGAAGCATTTGGTTTGAGGTTGATAAAAACATTAAGCCAATCAAAAAACTATCCAAGCATTGCGATAGGAATGCCAACCTGGGATGGCTTGAAAGAACTTGACAAACCTGATTACAATGGAATAGAAATTGTTTATTCAACACCTTACAATTTTAACAGAGCAGATAAATTAGCAATACAGTTTGCGCAATCGTATCGCAGCAAATACAATGGCAGAGCTAGCGATATGGCTTTTAAAGGCTTTGAAAGCATGTATCATTTTTCGAAATTACTAATTCAAAACGGGAATAATTTTATCAATCACTTATCTGATAAAACTTATAAACTCTTTAATGATTTTGATATTCGAGCTATAAAAAACAGAACAACATCTACAACAGATTATCAGGAAAATAGAAAAATATATTTCATCAAAAAATTAGATGGAACTGTTCGCTCAGTCAATTAATCATCGCTTCTGATATTTATCATTGCTCAAGCGCTTACAATGTTGTAGCTTAGTATCAAATAAAAGTTGATGGAACAAGATTTATTTGAATTTTTAAGCGAGAATAAAAAATTACTGAAGGAATATGTTGAAGTGCGAATCAATATTTTTAAATTAGAATTGATACGAACCACTTCACGAATCAGCGGATTAATTATCTGGCTAATCATTTCTATTTTTTTATTATTCCTCATTTTTATTTTCAGCGGCATAACAATTGGCTTTTTGTTATCCCATCTGATGCATAGCAAAGTCGCAGGTTTTGCTGCAACAACGGGCATAATAATTTTAATAACAGTACTGTTAACTGTTTTCAGAAAACAATTATTTATTAATCCGATTATCCGGGTTCTGGTAAAACAATATTCCAATGAAGACGAAGACTAATAATATCAGCGGTTTGGATGCATTGAATAATGAGATAAGAGAACTGCATCATAGAAAAAAATATTTAGAAAATGAATTCGATCAAAATTGGGATCATTTGAAACATCATTTTCCTTTAATGCTTCGGAATTCATTATTCAGAAAAGCAAAAGAAGAATTTCATAATAGTTGGGCACAAACTTTTCTTTCAATTCCTAAAGTACAAGATACGGTTGGTAATGTTTTGCAAAAAGTATCTGTAAAATTGGAGGAAGTCTTTTTACATTGGATTGATAAAGCATTCGCAAAAAAAAGTTAACCTTATTTTACAATAAACCCAACAATAAATAAGGCTGCTAAAATATACATGGCAATACTCACTTCCTTATATCTGCCACTCAATACTTTTAATAAAACATAACTAATCATTCCGAAACTAATTCCTTCTGCAATACTATAAGTAAATGGCATCATTACAATTGCAAGAAATGCCGGCAGTGCATTGGTGATATCCGAAAAATCAATGTGCTTTACTTCCCCCATCATTAATAATCCAACAATAATTAATGCAGATGATGTTGCTGCTGCTGGTATCATAGCAAACAAAGGCGCAAAAAATAACGATAATAAAAACATAATAGCAACAGTAAAAGTTGTTAATCCGGTTTTGCCACCGGATGCAATACCGGCGGCACTTTCAATATAAGCGCTGATAACACTTGTTCCTAAAATTCCTGCAGAAGTTGTTGCAACTGCATCTGATAATAATGCTTTTTTTACATTAGGAATTTTTCCATCTTTTAATAATCCACCTGCCGAGCAACATCCAATTAATGTTCCAACAGTATCAAATAAATTCACACTTAACAAAGTGAATAAAATGATTACCATATCTAATGAAAATATTTTTGAAAATTCCAATTTAAAAAATACCTGTGCAATTGATGGTGGCATACTTATTAATTTTCCGCCAACAGGTAAATGAGTTAATCCTAATGGAATTCCAATTATTGTTGCAATCAATATTCCAATTAATAAAGCAGCATTTATTTTTTTGTATAATAATACGGCACTTATTAATAGTGCAACAATCACCAAAATAGCTGCATTAGATTTCATATCTCCCAACTTTACAATTACACCATCTAATTTATTATTACCAATATGCACCATGCCTGTTTCAATTATTCCAGCATTCACTAACCCAATCAATGCAATAAAAACACCAATGCCAACTGAGATAGCATATTTTAAATTTGAAGGAATACTATTAATGATTGCTTCGCGAACATTTAATAATGAAAGCATAATAAATAAAATGCCTTCAATAAAAACGGCTGTTAATGCAAACTGCCAAGTGTAACCCATTCCTAAAACTATGGTGTAAGCAAAAAAAGCATTCAATCCCATTGCCGGTGCTTGTGCAATTGGGAGGTTTGCATATAACGCCATCATTAAACAACCGATAGCAGTTGCTAATGCAGTTGATACAATAACTGCATTCAAATCCATACCGGTTTTGGATAAGATTAATGGATTAACTACTAATATATATGCCATTGTTGAAAATGTAGTTAATCCCGCAATGATTTCTATTTTAACTGTTGTATGATTTTGTTTGAGATGAAATATTTTTTCTAACATAAACAGTGGTTTAAAAAAATGTTGATTGAAAGTATAAATTATTTAACTGATAATTTATACTTGTATTATTTGAAATAAATTTTATATAGATTTCTTTTTCTTGAGTCGATTACAATCAATAAAATAAACAAACTTAACACTCAACTGATTGCTATGGGGTGCAATTAAAGTTTGCGTAAGGTTTTGAACATACGTTCTGTAAGTAAATCCATCAACTGTAGCATCGGGACCCATCGCATTTTTCCAAGCTATTATTAATCTGCTACCCGGAGTAAAATCCCATGTATAAAAAGCGTCAATATTAAATGCGTTATAATCATCATCATAACCATTTTGATATGGAATTTTGTGACTAAGAAATTCTCCATCCAGTCCAACATGATAAAAATCTATATAATGCACATTGCTCCAAAAATGCCTGATACGAATAGATAAATTCATTCTTGCTTTAAAATTATATAACCCACTTAAAATGTTTTCCATTCGTTGTGTATGACGCTTTCCAATAACCGGCTCATTTGTGATTGGTTCGAAATAAGCAAAACCTGTTTCTGCAGGATCAAATTCTTTATGCCCACTAAAAGTTATTGAAAATTTATCATTGAATCTGTAACGGACACTTCCATCAACTAAATAAAATGGATTATATTCAGGCCAACCATATGATATGGCATATCCTATGCCAGCTCTGAAGTATAGTTTTTTTCGACTGTCTGTTCCACCAAAAACTCCACCAAAAGCCCAAGGCCATTTTTTTAATTTTCTTCCTACTGTTCTTAATTCAAAATAATCGTATTGTTCATTTGGATTACCAACTAAACTAAAAGTTAGATCCCAAAAGTTTTTAAATACATGCAAGAAACTATTATTATATAACAGTTCTCTAAAAGCAAATGGTTTGTATAAGTTTCTGTACAAAATATTGAAACTATAATTCCGCATTGTAAAATACTTATTCGGCTCAAACTGATTAAAAGTAACATTCAATGAAGTGAGTACTTCATTGGGATTGTGCAAATAACCCATATCATTAGGATCATATCTGTCACTCATTACAGAATTGGTAAAATCCCATTGCCATATGCCACTTACTTTGGCAATGGTTGTTGCAGCCCGAAATCCATTATGTGCATCATTACCACCATCTGAATGAAAACCACTTTGTAGATTACTTGAACTAACTGTACTGAATCTTCCTTTTAATTGAAAGTTGTATATATTTTTTTTATCAAACAAACTTAAATCAAGTGCAGAAACATTGGCACTTCTTTCGCCAGTTTTTCTTAAAACATTAGTATTAGTAAACGTAATGCTACTGCGGTTTTTAAGCGCCTGATC
>CAILAF010000203.1 GCA_903832075.1 uncultured Chitinophagaceae bacterium | reverse complement strand
CTGATTCCAACTGCTGCAACATTTCATTTCTATTCATTCGTATTCAATCAACTTTTTTTAAAAATTATTTCGTCCAACTAATGGCTGCACCAATTGCTTTCTTCCAACCATTCGATAATTCATTTCTCTTATCATCATTCATTTGGGAAGAAAAAATTCTTTCCATTTGCCATTGTTGTTGAATCTCTTCCATATTTTCCCAATAACCAACTGCCAATCCTGCTAAATATGCTGCACCCAATGCAGTAGTTTCGGTAACAACAGGACGCACCACTTTACAATTTAAAATATCACTTTGAAATTGCATCAATAAATTATTTGCAGTAGCACCACCATCCACTCGTAATTCTTTAATAGAAATTTTTGAATCTGCTTCCATTGCTTTTAGTACATCCATTGTTTGAAATGCAATACTTTGTAATGAAGCATGTGCAATATGTGCAGCACTTGTTCCTCTTGTAATACCAACGATGGTACCTCTTGCATGCTGATTCCAATATGGTGCGCCCAATCCTGCGAATGCAGGAACAACATACACTCCATCACTTGAATCAACTTCATTTGCTAAACTTTCAACTTCAGCAGATGAACGAATAATTTTTAATCCATCTCTTAACCATTGTACTACAGCACCTGCAATAAACACACTTCCTTCCAATGCATAATTTGTTACACCATTTACTTTCCAGGCAACAGTAGTTAATAAATTATTTGTTGATGCAATTGCTTTTGTTCCGGTATTCATCAACATAAAACATCCTGTGCCGTAAGTATTTTTTACCATGCCGGGTTGAGTACACATTTGTCCGAATAAAGCTGCTTGCTGATCTCCTGCAATTCCTGCAATGGGAATATTATGTGCAGTTAAAATATTTTGTGTTTCTCCATACACTTCGCTGCTGCTGCGCACTTCAGGTAATATGGATGATGGAATATTGAATAATTGAAGTAATTCATTATCCCAACTTAATGAATGAATATTAAATAGCATTGTTCTTGATGCATTGCTAACATCGGTAGCATGAACAGTTCCTTTTGTTAAATTCCATAATAACCAAGTATCAATCGTTCCAAAACATAATTCACCATTATTTGCTTTAGATCTTGCCCCATCAACATTATCTAAAATCCATTTTAATTTTGTTGCAGAAAAATAAGCATCAAGTACCAATCCGGTTTTTTGCTGAATAATTTTATCTTTTCCATCTTTTCTTAATTCATCACAATAATTTGATGTACGTCTATCTTGCCAAACAATCGCATTATGAATTGGTGTTCCGGTTTTTTTATCCCAAACAACAGTTGTTTCTCTTTGATTGGTAATACCAATGGCAGCAATATTTTGAACAGTTAATCCTGCTTTGGTAATTGCTTCTGCGGCCACACCTAATTGTGTACTCCATATTTCATTAGCATTATGTTCTACCCAACCTGGTTGCGGAAATATTTGCGTAAATTCTTTTTGCGCAACAGAAATGATTGAACCATCTTTATTAAACACAATTGCACGACTGCTTGTTGTTCCTTGATCGAATGAAAGAATATATTTTTTCATGACAAAATCGTTTGATGAAAGATAAGTGATTTTATTACACAAATAAAAAAGACTGCTTCATTTTTGAAACAGTCTTTTTATATTTAAAAAATTATTTTTTTTTATCTTGATTTCAACCATTTTTCAGGATCAATAAATTTTCCTTTTTCATTCATCACACGAAATTCTATTTTACCACTGCCATCAAAATCTTCCGAAGCTTTACCAATTAATGTTCCTGCTTTAACTGTTTGTCCAATACTAACATTTACATCCGATAATTTATTATATACAGTAAAATATTTACCATGTTGCACCATTACAAACTGATAATCTCCTAAATCACTTACACTTTTTACTTCACCATCTGCAACACATCTAACTTGTGTACCAATCGGCGTACCAATAAATATTCCATCATTCAACTCAACTAATTTAGTTCCCGCAACACTTTGTCTACCGAATCGATCTGTAACAACACCGCCCGAAACCGGCCAAGGTAAATGACCACGATTATTTTCAAAATTAATAGACAATTCTTTTCCTTCAGGTGTTGATTCAAATACGCTGTAATCCCTGCTGGTATTATCTTTCGCTGTAACCATTCCTGTTACAGGTTCATTTGTTTTAGGTATTTTATTTGCAGCAGAATTATTTTTTACAACATCATTAGAAATATTATTATTAACCGGAGCTCTTTTCCTTTGCTCTTCTAATGCCCTTTGTTTTGCAATAGCCTCTTGTTGTGCACGCTTAATTGCAGCTTCTAATGCACTATTCAATTTTTGTCTTTCCTTTTCACGTTTTTTCAATTGCGCCTGAACATCTTTTTCCTGATCTTTTAATTGTTTTATTACAAGATCTTTTTCTTTTTTATCTTCTTCCAATACTTTCAACTGACTGCTTTGAGTTTCAAGCGTAGATGTTTTTTCTGTTTTACTGTTATTGAGTGAAGCAATATTTTGTTGCAAAATATCCTGTGTTTTTACAATGGCTTGTGCTTCAGTTTCTCTAAATTGGCGATAACTTTTTAAATAAGAAACACGCTTTAATGCATCATTAAAATCATCAGAAGAAAATAAAAAATTTAAATAGGCATAACTACTTCTGTTCTTATATGCAAATACAATACTCTTGGCGTAATTCTGTTTTAATGTATCCAGTTCTTTTTTAAGATGATTAATCTCCACTTCTTTCGAATACATTTCATCTTCAATTCTTCGTAAATCTTTACTGATATTATTAATCAATTGTTCCCGTGCAGCCACTTTTCGTTGAACAATGGCCAACTGATTTAAATATTGTTTTTTGTTTTGACGAATGGATACCAAACTATTATTTAAATCATCAATTTCTTTCTGTAATTGAACTTTTTGTTTCTGCAATTCATCTTTAGATGGCTGCTGAGAGAAAGTGTTTGCAGTAGCCAACAAAAAACAAATGACAATTAATAAAAATTTTTGCATCATCAATATCCGTTAATCAATGTAAATAGTAACTGTTATTAAACGTTAAAAGTGCGAATAAATTACTTATGTTTATAATTTTTAGGGACGGAGAAACTATATTTTAACGGATCATTAAAGGATGCTTCTTTAAAATCGAGGTAAATATCCAACTTCGATTTTTCAGCAACAGATATTTGGCGATAAGTGGCAAATGCACGTGCATCAATCATTTGATACGTACCAAAAGTAATATCACAAGTTCTGCTTCTTTGTATATCTACATCATCCAATTTACTATGTGTTACTCTAAAATCGTTATTATTAAGCGTAATTAAATGTTTAAACACATCTCCAACCATCATTACTAATAATTGAGATGTACCTGCTTTATACGAAACAACATTGCTATCTAAAAAAACCGGATTACCAACAATCATATCCTGCAATGTTCCAAAATCGAAAGGTATATCGGTTACTTCATTCAAATAATTAATGGAACGTATTGTTACCTCTTTATCAATTTCATTCACTAAAAAAACACTATCGGGTCGAATTTTTATTTGCATGGCAACTTTTGAAATGCCTAAAAAATTACCTACTAATTTAATAAAAATGATACTGTCTTTTTTCATTCCCAAATACGCAGTAAATTTTTGACTTTCGGCAGAACTTTCGTAATCGACTTTTATTTTAGTATTGAATGTGATAAAATCAATTTTCTTTTTCATCACTTTACTCATAATATCTTTTACTATTGCCTCAGAATCTACCTTTGGCATTTCACTAACCAATATTTTTTGAGCTGTATCTTTTTTTTCAATAGCCGATTGAATGGATTGTACTTTTTTTACTGTCTTACACGAAACAGCTAAAATAAATCCAACGATTATGATGATACAATTTCTTAGCATAAATTTTATTCTTTACCGGTATGACCAAATCCACCATCACCTCTTTGCGTTTCATCAATAATATTAACTGCAAGCCATTCCGCTTTCTCCACTTGTTGAAGAATCATTTGTGCGATACGATCTCCATGATTAATAGTTACGGCTTCATTGGACAAATTGATGATAATAACTTTTATTTCACCTCTGTAATCCGCATCAATAGTGCCGGGCGAATTTAAACAAGTGATTCCTTGTTTAATAGCCAATCCGCTTCTGGGACGAATTTGTAATTCATATCCCAAAGGAAGTTCAACGAATAATCCGGTTGGAATTAATGCTCTTTCTAATGACTCTAAAATAACCGGTACAATTAAATTGGCTCTGATATCCATACCTGATGAGCCGATTGTTGCATATTCGGGTAATTGGTTAGCAGATTGATTGATAATTTTAATCTGTACTTTTTGCATGATTGCGAAGGTAGTGAATGTTGAAAGAGATATAAATATTATTGAATGAAAAAAATATTTAGGCTTTAGATAACATAAGTATATTTTTGTTTATCCTTTTATAAATATTTCATTTGTTTAGTCTTGTACTTTTCATGAAGAAAAAATTATCAGATATTATTATTCGTTCATTGATTCTTTGTTTTATTTTTTTTGAGTTCCCTTCCTGCTTTAAAAATTTAACGGTTCAAAACTTAGTTTATTTTAATGATTTTGAAACCGGCCAATTGAATGGTGTTGTAACTGGCCGCTTTTATTTATCAACTGATACAGCAAAGATTTTTACATTCAATGGTTCGAAAGTTTTAGGAGGTTTTAATAATGGTCTCTTTTCAATTGGATTAAATCATCTTCCAGTGCATAATGCCATCAATATAGAATTTGATTTATACATTCATGGTCCATGGGGGGGAGATTCACTTTCTTCTATTAATGTACCAGACCTTTGGAAAATACTGATTGATAATCAAAACGTTTTATTAACAACATTCTCGAACACTAACCAAAAACAATCTTATCCAAATTATTACTTAACAGGTTCAGAATATCCTGCAAGAGGCGATGCATATATTAATGCATTAGCCGGCAGATGCAGTACTGCCAATCAGCCCGATGGATCGAGTTGGTATAAATTTTCAACAACTATTCCGCACTCGCAAGATTCTGTTAATGTCCTTTGCAGTGATGCGTTACAACCATATAACACCGGATGTTTAAAAAGCTGGTCAATTGATAATTTAAAAATTACTGCCATTAAATATTGATTAGCCAATAAGACTTAATTTATTTTTCATGACATTATTTAATAAAGAAAAAAATATTGCTCTTTTAAAAAATAATGCCAGTTTCCTGCTTAATTTTTTTCACTTAGGTTTTATTCAAGCATCAAATGCATTATTGCAAATTATTTTATTCCCTATTATTATTAGAATTGTTGGATTGCAGCAATTTGGTTATGTAATAGTTGCCAATTCTTTTGCTATTTTAATGGGTACCATTGTTAATTACGGAACAAGCCAATCAGGCATAAAAGATGTTGCACTATACAAAGATGAGCATGATACAAAATCAAACATATTCTTTACAATTCTTTATTCAAGATTGATTCTTTTTGTTTTATCACTTATCGTCTTATTGATAATGAACTTTGCAGGTGTAGGTAATTTTTCTTTCTTTCTTTTTGCTATTCCCATCATCATTGCAGAAGTGATAAATCCACTATTCTTTTTTATTGGCATTGAAAAATTATTTGTATTCAATCTGGCTAATCTCCTTTCTAAAATAATTTCGATTATACTGATTATCTTTTTTGTTCACGCCTCTCCTCAAGCAGATAAGGTTAATTTTTTAATGGGCCTTCCAACAGTATTTTTTTATGTTTTATTGATTCTTTTTGCTACAAAAAAATATCACATTCATTTTCGATATCCTCGTCTAGACAATTTAAAAAAATTATTTCAAGAAAATTTTTCATTAGTATTTAACAGCGTTTCCGTGCATTTGCAACAATCTTTTTTTCTATTTACTTTATCTTATATAGGTAATCCCTTGGTATTAGGTGCGTATTCATTATGCGATAAAATGATTGGGGCAAGCAGAATGATAATTTCTTCATTTGCAAGCGCTGTCTTTCCAAGAGCTGTCAAGATGTTTAATAATGATCCACAAATTTGGTATCAAAATAAAAAGAAATTAAACATTTTGATAGCCGCAATTTTTTTTATTGTTGGATTGATTTTCTTACTAATGCCGGGATTAATTATTTCCATTATCAGCGGACAACGAAATGAATTATCCGAAACTTATTTGCGTATCATCTCTTTAACACCATTGTTCATTTCACTAAACGCACTGAATGTTATTGAATTGCTGATTAAAAATAAATACAAAATCATTTTAAAAATTTCCTTCATCATACTTCTACTTTCCATTGCGGTTTCAATATTGTTTGCCTATTTTAATCAATCCAATTTCTTTGCATTTTATCCCTTTATTATTGAAACTAGTTGCTTAATAATTTATTCGTTCTTCATCAAAAAACTTCGTTCAAATAATTAATCATTTGACAAGATTATTTTCTTTCCTACTATTTTTGTATTGATGAGTAAAAAAATTGCTATCATTTTAGTTAATTGGAACAGTTTCGGTTATACCAATGATTGTATCGATTCTTTAAAAGAAATATCTTTTAAAGATTACGATATCATTGTGATAGATAATGGCTCGAAAGATGGATCGGGTAAGGCTTTAAAAGAAACTCACCCTAATATTATTTTAATTGAATCTGATAAAAATATAGGCTTTACCGGCGGCAATAATTTAGGATTGAATTATTCTATCAATCATCATTATACTTATTCTTTGCTATTGAATAACGACACATTTGTTGAGAAAGATTTTTTATCCATATTGATTGATTATATGGATGAACATCCTGAAGCTGGTGCTATTCAACCAAAAATATTTTTCAATCATAACAGAAAAATTATTTGGAATGGAGGATCGTACTTCAATAAATTTTTTGGTTATACTTATTCAAAAGGTTATTTGCGCGAAGAAAAAAAAATAGATACTACCATTAAAGAAGTTGATTGGATAACAGGCTGTGCTTTTTTTGTTCGCAATTCGGTTTTGCAACAAACTGGTTTATTAGCAAGTAATTTATTTATTTATGCCGAAGATGGTGATTTATCATTACGCATTCATCAACTTGGTTATAAATTAATTTATCATCCGGCATCTATTATTTATCATATTGCCGGTATGTCGAATAGAAATAAAACCAAAGGAAAAGAAGGATATTTGAATCCGGTTGTTCATTACTTGAATGAAAGAAATAAAATTTGGTTCTTAAAAAAATACACGCCTTTTTATTTTATACCTACAGCTTTTATATTTAATTTTTTTTATTCGCTTAGTATAATGCTTTATTTTGTGGTTCGCCTGCGATTTCAAAAACTGAAAGCAGTTATCAAAGCAATTAGAGATGGGATTACAGGCAATATCGAATACGATTAAACACTATCATGAAAAGTATTGTAATTACCGGTGTTGCAGGTTTATTGGGTTCCAGAATGGCTAATTGGATTGTACAACATCATCCAGAATATAAAATCATTGGCATTGATAATTTAAAAGGTGGTTATATAGAAAATGTTCCTGTTGAAGTTGAATTTCATCAAGCAGATATTTCAATAAATAATTTGGATGAATTTTTTGAAAATAAAAATGTTTATTACGTTTTTCATTTTGCGGCTTATGCTGCCGAAGGATTAAGTCCGTTTATTCGAAAATTTAATTACACCAATAATTTAGTGGCAACAGCCAATATTATTAATGCTTGTATTAAATATGATGTAAAGAGATTAGTGTTTACATCAAGCATGGCTGTTTATGGAATTGGTGATCCACCATTTTTCGAAACAGATATTCCTGCACCCATAGATCCGTATGGTGTTGCAAAATTTGCTTGCGAAATGGATATAAAAATTGCAGGCGATCAACATGGATTGGATTGGTGTATTCTTCGTCCGCATAATGTTTACGGAAAAAATCAAAACATTTGGGATAAATACAGAAATGTTTTAGGCATATGGATGTATAATAAAATCAACAATCAACCATTTACCATTTTTGGTGATGGATTACAAAAACGCGAATTCAGTTATATAGAAGATTGTTTATTGCCTTTTTGGAAAGCTGCGGTTAACGAAAACACTTCAAAACAAATTATTAATATTGGCGGAACAAAAGTATATACCATTTTAGAAGCCGCTACTTTATTAAAAGAAATTGTTGGTGGTGCCGAAATAAAATTTGTAGAAGAAAGACATGAAGTAAAAAATGCATTGCCCGGACATCAAAAATCAATTGAATTATTAAATTATAATGATGGTACTTCTTTGCAAGAAGGTTTAACCATTATGTGGCAATGGGCACAACAGCAACCTAACAGAAAAAGAATGGAATGGGATACTTATGAATTAAATAAAGGCATGTACCGTTCCTGGAAATAGTTTTGCAATGTAAGTTCATTGTATAGAACGTAAATTTGATAACACTTATCGTGTAGTTTTTTTTTGATATAATACAGAAGGAAAATTTAATTACATATTATGTGCAACAAAGGATTTACAAAATCCCATAAATTTTTCTTTCCATATTTTTCCGGTGGGGAATAATTGAATCATATCGCTCTCAGATAACAATCTTATTTCTTCAATATAATTTTGGGCATCTGCCTTATCCCAATATTTAAGCCTACTCAATTTTGTTTTGGTCAAAATAAAATATTTAAATCTGTCCGGTACAAATTGAAAAT
>CAILAF010000202.1 GCA_903832075.1 uncultured Chitinophagaceae bacterium | reverse complement strand
TCTTTTTCTATATATTTATTATATTTAATTTGTATTTCTGCTTGCTCCAAAATTTCTGAGGGATATTTATTTAATTCTTTCGAAAAACTTTCGATTGTTTTGACCAGAGCCGGAAGTGTAACGGAAGGGCGCAAAATTATTTTACTGGCCTTTTGTTTTTCGATTATTTCTGCTGAACCGATTGATTTAAGATAGGGATTTATTTCTTGTGGAAAAACACTTTGATTTTCTAAAAAGGATTTAATTGATTTTACGCCTTTTTCTTTTTCAATTACATTTTTAAATCTTTGTTCAGAAGCCAGGCCCAGGGAATGACTTAATTCGGTTAGCCTTATATCGGCGTTATCTTGTCTCAACAGTGTTCTAAACTCGGCTCTGCTTGTAAACATTCTATAGGGCTCTTCTGTTCCTTTATTGATAAGGTCGTCAATCAGAACACCAATGTAAGCTTCGCTTCTTTTCAAAATAAGCGGCTCCAGGTTTCGTATTTTCTGGTGAGCGTTTATTCCGGCCATTATCCCCTGACAAGCAGCCTCTTCATAGCCGGTAGTTCCGTTAATTTGACCTGCAAAAAACAGCGAAGATATAAGTTTCGTTTCTAATGTGTTTTTTAGTTGGGTTGGTGGAAAATAGTCATACTCAATAGCATATCCCGGCCTAAATACTTTGCATTTTTCAAATCCGTCAACCTTTCTTAATGCAGAAATCTGAACGTCTTCGGGCAAGGAAGTAGAAAACCCGTTTATGTACATTTCAACAGTGTTCCATCCTTCAGGCTCTACAAATAATTGATGCCTTTCTTTTTCTGCAAAGCGATTGATTTTATCTTCAATGCTGGGGCAATATCTTGGTCCAACGCCCTCTATTCTCCCCTGAAACATTGGACTTTTGTCAAAACCGCTTTTTAGAATATTGTGTACCGTCTCGTTAGTAAATGTTATAAAACAGCTTTTTTGTTTTTCTGGTTTTACCTTTTGGATATCTAAATATGAAAATCCAATAACCTCTTCGTCTCCTTTCTGTTCTTCCATTTTAGAGTAATCAAGACTTCTTCCATCAACCCTGGGCGGGGTCCCCGTTTTTAATCTATCGTGTTCAAAACCAAGCGAATCCAATTGCTCGGTAATTCCGGTTGTAGCCTTTTCTGCAATTCTTCCTCCACCAAAACTCTTTTCTCCAATATGAATGATGCCATTTAAAAAAGTCCCACTTGTTATTATGACAGCCGAAGACTGGATTTTGTTCCCCATGCCGGTTATTATTCCCGAAACCCGGTTGTTTTTTATTAGTAGAGACGTAACGGTATCTTGATAAAAATCAATATTTGGTGTTTTTTCAAGCGCATCTCTCCAAGTAGAGGCAAATAGCATTCGATCATTTTGGGTTCTTGGGCTCCACATTGCAGGCCCCTTGCTTTTGTTCAACATTCTAAATTGAATCGTGCTTAGATCTGAAACGATTCCACTATACCCCCCCAATGCGTCTATTTCTCTTATAATTTGTCCTTTTGCAATTCCCCCCATCGCCGGATTGCAGCTCATTTGGGCAATTGTTTGCATGTTCATTGTTACCAACAAAACCTTGCTTCCCAGGTTTGCCGCTGCTGCTGCTGCTTCACACCCCGAGTGCCCGGCTCCAACTACTATTATATCATATTTTGAAAACATAGTTCTGTATTCCTGGCAAATATAGGAACGCCCGGAGGGGTGTTTAAAAAGAGAGGGTAATAAATTTTGTTTCACGTGAAACAATTAGCCCTTTAAAAACTTTTCGCCGCTAAACGATCAAATAAATTGAATCGGCGGCAGCAGCATTTCCGACCAAACTAAGAGTATAAAAGCCCTTCTGCTGCCTACTAGTCCTTTGTTCATACCAATATTGATACCGTAACTGTCACATTCGCTTATTGCGGTTGTCAATTAATTCTTAAGAAGCAATGGTTTATATTATCGGATTGTTTTCTCTTTATTGTTTTTTTAATACACCCCAATGCCTTTTTAGTGACGAGAGAAAATTTTTGAATTAAAGCAATATAAATAAGAGAGGACGAGACCGATTGGGCTATTATTTGTTCAATCACTAAATTAATATAACCCAAGTATAATTCAAGTATAATATGAGTATAATACGAATATATCCCAACATAAATTAACTTGGGTTATACCTAAATTTATTACAAATTAAATATAGTTTATTATATTTACATATTAGAATCATTACAGTGGGTTTATTGTCAAAAACAGGGTTCAAACCGGTACTATCTATTCGTTTATTTAAATTAATTACAATGGCAAGATTAAAAGGAAACGTATTATTTACAGGCAGCTTGGGTAATATCTCGGCTTATACACGCAAAGGTTCGGATGCCATTATCCTCAGAACCAAGGGCGGTGCTTCTAAAGAAAGAATCAAAAAAGCCCCAGAATTTGCAAATACCAGGAAAGCAAATACTGAGTTTGGCGGCGCCAGCACCACAGCAAAAAATATTAAATTAGCCATGAGCGGGCTGACACATTTAGACCATAGTTTGTTTCAAAGCAAACTGAATGCTATTTGCAGCAGCATTTTAAAATTAGATACCGCCGGCGTTTGGGGGCAAAGAGCTATTCTGATTTCACATTACCGGCACCTACTGGAAGGTTTTAATTTAGAAATGGGAACGCCGTTTGATTCTATTGTAAAACATCCATTACGTTGCAATATCAATCGTGCAGATCAATCTGCTTCCATTGTTGTTCCTGCATTATTTCCGGGTATCGGTTTATATATACCTGGCAATTTTCAATTCTTCCGTTTAATTGCTGTTTTAGGAATTGTTCCTGATATGAACTATGATACAAAATTTAATCAATACCGGCCGGTAAATTCAGCTATTCAATTAAAGCGCGCTGATTTATATACCGACTGGTTCAGCAGTGCCGCCATTTGCAATGAACAAAATTTAGTATTGCAAATACAAGGGGAAACGGGGATAACAGATAACGATAGTTTACAATTATCCATAGGTATTGAATTTGGAGTACAGGTTAGCGCTGCTTTAATTAATCCGGTTAACTATGCAGGTGCTGCTAAAATTTTAGCTTTGGCATGATAA
Organism: uncultured Chitinophagaceae bacterium; assembly: GCA_903832075.1. Taxonomy (GTDB): domain Bacteria; phylum Bacteroidota; class Bacteroidia; order Chitinophagales; family Chitinophagaceae; genus CAILAF01. The sequence continues at coordinate 9,044 of CAILAF010000202.1, read as the reverse complement.
AATAAATATATTATTTATTTTTCATGTATAGACGTATATAATGATTCTCTTTTTTTCTCATTAAAAGTATTTCATTTTTCTTTTTATCATTATAGCCGCACAGGTGAAGAACGCCGTGAAAAACAACTCTAAGCAATTCTGATTGGTAAGTAGTCTTTTCAATACTTGCATTTTCTTTCACCCTGTCTAAACTAATATAAATTTCTCCTTCTATTTGTGCTGCGGAGGATAAATTAAACGTGAGGATATCGGTATAATAATTGTGATGCAAAAACAATTCATTGATCTTTAATAAATATTCATCCGAGCAAAAAACATAGTTAATCACGGTTACTTGTTTTCTTTCTTTTTTAAAGATTTCCAGAATAAATTTTTTTAGTTTCTTTTTTTCAGAGAAATAAAAGACCTTATCTGCCGACAAAAAAAATATTTTTTGCATGTTTTGTTTAGTGTAACTCCAAAATTCGTAACATAATCCGAATATGTAAAGTTATTTTTGTTTTAATTGTAATGAAATGAAAAGACTCAGCGATTTAAAGATTGGGCAAACAGCAAAAATTTTAAGTTTTAAAAATGATGAAATATTTATAAAGCTAATGGAGATGGGCTGTGTTCCCGGCGAAATGGTAAGAGTAGAACAAATTGCTCCGCTCGGCGATCCCATATCTATTTTTATTGCAGGTTATTCTTTAAGTTTAAGAATAAACGAAGCCGAGAGTATTTTTGTTGAAGACATTAAAAGCTGATAATTTATATAAATGAAAATCGGACTTTATTTTGGATCGTTTAATCCTATACATGTCGGTCATTTGATTATAGCAGCGCATGTTGCTAATAATGCAGATGTTCAACAGGTTTGGTTGGTGGTAAGCCCTCAAAACCCTCTAAAAACATCTTCTGTGTTGTTAAATGAATACCACCGGTTACATTTGGTTAGACTGGCAACCGATGGAGACCAGCAGGTTAAGGTCTCTGATATTGAATTCAAATTACCCAAGCCTTCTTATACTATTGACACTCTCGTTTATTTAAAAGAAAAGTATCCACAACATGAGTTTTCTGTAATAATTGGGAGTGATAGCTTTCAGAATCTTCCGAGGTGGAAAAATTATGAGATTTTATTGAAAGAATATGAGTTTATCGTTTACCAACGAAAGGGATATGAAATTAAAAATCTACCCGAAGCCAAAATAAATGTACTAAATGCGCCGTTATTAGACATTTCAGCCACAGTAATTAGGCAAAACATTAAGGAAGGAAAATCTATTCGCTACCTTATTCCAGAAAAGGCGCGAGAAGAAATCGAAAAGTATGGGTATTACAAATAAATAAAAAAATTGGCATTGATATAATTTAATAAAACATATTTCGTTATAAGAACATTCTATTTTATTCCTCATTTTGGCTAATCAGCTAAATTTCAAAAACAATCATATGAAACAGCGATACACGCTACTTTTACTATTAGTTATTTCAGCAACAGTTTTTTCTTGTGTTAGTCCGAAAGTACTTAAACAGGAACAAGCTAAAAATCAAGAACTAAGTGCATCCTATTTAGATGTTCAAAATAAGTATAGAGCATTACAAGGAGAGCTTGCCGGGGCACAAAATGAAAACAAAGACATTGCTAAGCAATTGGCAGATCAAAAATCAGGGTGTGATGCCAAAATATCGGATCTAAAGGGTCAAATAGATTTTTTAAAACAGAATAACACAACTGTATTAAATCAGCTTAAAGACATTTCTGTTATTTCCGGATCGCAAGCCGAAAGCATAAAAAAATCTTTAGAAAACATTGGAGCGAAAGATATGTATATTAAAGATCTTCAGTCTTCTATTGCCAAAAAAGACTCTTTGAATATGGCGTTGGTAATGAATTTAAAAGGCGCTATTGGGAATTTGGACGACAAAGACATTAACATCAAAGTGGACAAGGGGGTTGTATATATTGATATTTCGGATAAATTATTATTTCAAAGCGGAAGCTACAATGTTACTGACAGGGCAAAAGTGGTTTTGGGCAAAGTGGCCAAAGTGTTGAACAATCAGCCGGATATTGAATTTTTAGTTGAAGGACATACAGATTCGGTTGCATTTAAAAGCGGCGTTTTAACAGACAACTGGGATTTAAGTGTTAAGCGCGCTACAACAGTTGTTAGGTTATTGCAAGAACAATATGGAATTGATCCAAAACGCATGTCAGCAGCGGGTCGTGGTCAGTATCTTCCGGTTGCAGATAATTCAACAAACGAGGGTAGGGCGGCCAACCGCAGAACAAGGATAGTAATATTACCACAGTTGGATCAATTTTTCAAGTTGTTAGAAAAGAAGTAAAAATTTAACAGAAGAAATAGAAAAAGCATCCTTAATGGATGCTTTTTTGTTGAAAGTATACGAGTGGGTTAGCAAAAAACTCAGATTAAAACTTTCTTTTTGCTGTTGCGCCCAACAGCATAATTCCTTTTTAATTGTTCATAAATCGGCTCTATTCTTGTAACGCCGGCCTGAGATGCAAATCGAGTATTGTGGAAATAGGCTTTGGTCATGTTCATTAAATCGCTGCCGATCTGCACTTTCACATCTTCCATTTGCTTTTTTATTTTATCCAGCTCAATAATAAGCTCTGCATATTGATGGTACATACTCAAATAATTTCTGCACAAAGCCACATCAACATAATTTGGAACAGTATCGGGCTGAGTTTTCATGTATTCTAACGCCGATTCAACGAAAGCCTCCTTTTTCGAATTTAATTTAAACAAGCTTCTTCGCTCACACGGCTTAAGCTTAATATGATTAGGAAGCATCATTCGGATGCCGGAAACATGTTGCATAATGTTTGCAATATCCGATGCCGAAAAATTTTTAATTGGTGTCATATTTGGTTAGAATGGGTTTTTTGTACGTGTTTAATTAGAAAATATCTATTTATAAACGATTAAAAGCTTATTTTATTGAGCAAAAAATAAGTTTTGTGGGAAAAACAGATTTTTATAAAAAAAATGGGAATCAAAAAATACTTTCAAAAAACAATACAAATCGTACCTTGATTTTCTAAAAAGAGTCCGTGTTAAGATTCCTTGCCCGAATGTGTTTAATCCTATTAGGGTGGAAAACGAATATTTCGTTTCCCGCCGATGCCAAGAAGTGTGTAATAATAGTTGGTCCTCATACCAGTTGGTGGGACGTATTGATCGGTGCGCTGTACAGAAAATTACTGCGCATTGACGATACTCGCTTTATCAGCAAAAAAGAATTGTTTGATGGTCCTTTTGGCTTTTTTTTCAAATGGATGGGCGGAACGCCTGTAGACCGCTTTCACAAAAACAATTTTGTTCAGCAAATTGTTCAACTATTTGATCAACACCAGGAATTTCGTTTGGCGCTTTCTCCCGAAGGCACAAGAAAGAAAGTTGAAAAGCTGAGAACGGGATTTTATTATATAGCCAAGGGCGCCAATGTACCAATTGTTATGGTGGGATTAGATTTTGCCAATAAAAAAATGTTGATACCCCCACCTTTTTATACTACAGCAAATGAGGCGGAAGATTTTAAAAAGATCATTCAGTTCTTTGCGTCCATAAAAGGAAAACATCCTGAAAATGGAATTGAACATCTATTGCATCCATAAAATCAAAAAATTATTTATATTTTCAGTTGATTAATCAACATGAAAAAAGGCATTCTTTTTTTATCAATTACTTTTTTTGCTTCTTGTGTATTTAAGGCAAAGAATGTTTTAATGGTTCCACGTTCGGACGAACAGGGGATCATTAAATTATATTTTGACAGGGAAGGAGAATTATATCCCCCCGATGTTCATGTAACACCATATTATTTTTATTTGCAGCAATTAAAAAAAAGTAAGACCAAACAAAGCAATCCGGAATTTGCAACTGTTGAATCTGCTTTAACGCGATATGATTCTTTATCCATTGCGTATGTAAAAAAGCAATACAATCTTTGGGATAAAGACAGCATCAGATTATTTCGTCGTTTGCAAAACTTATTGCAGAAAAATGTTGTGATGCAAATGAAAAAAAGTATGGAAGAAAGAAAGTGCAAGCATTTAATTTTTTTTATTCATGGCTTTAATGATCCGGCACCCGACGCCTATTATTTTTCTTTGCGCAGCGACATCAATGCGCTTCTAAAAGAGAAGCCAACATTTGTTGAAGTATATTGGGATGGATTAACTTCACTCGGCGCACATCCTGCGCTGGCGGGCATTTGGGATTATGCTCGAACCAATTCTGCGAAAGTAGGATTGGGTCTTCGAAAAATTTTAAACAGCGTTGATGCGGATACAAAAATTACAATCCTTACACATAGTTTAGGTGCCAGTGTTGCAACACATGTATTATTCAATCCTTTAAACTGGCCAACAAAATTTCAGGAAAAATTGGAAGAAGATTATCAATCAGATAAAATCCCCACACCACATCAATATGATATTCGATTGGGAATGTTAGCGCCGGCAATCGGAGGAACCGAAGAATTTGATTTTATTAATAATATTGTTCCCATCTCATCAACACTAAACATAAAAACATTGGTTGTAGGATATAATCATTATGATTATGCGGTTACAAAAGGAGGCTTATTTCCAAGATGGTTTGGTAATACCTCTTTGGGTGCCGATGCAAAGAACGAAGTGAGTAAAACATTTTATATTTTAAAACAAAAGGCACCGAACACAAAAATAGTTGGCGTTGATTTTTCTTATATAAAAAAAATAAAAACAGATTCTTTATCCAGAAAACAATTGAAGCAAACAAAACCACTGCGGCAATATGAACACGCCATTTTGTTTTATGAAAAGAATGAACACTTTGGCGATTTCTTAAACGCACTCTTTCAATAAACAGTTACGCACAAATTCGGGAGGGCTATTGCAAATGCGAATAATTGTTTCTATTTTGTTTTGTTATTAAATTGTTTACCTCCAAAACGATTGCTTATGAATACTCAAAAATTTATTGTCTCCGGTATTGTCGGAGGCGTGGTTTCTTTTCTTGTTGGTTGGCTTATTTGGGGCACGCTGCTGATGGGTTATATGAAAGACCATCACGGTATTGATGTAACGGTTAATCGAACAGAAATGATTTGGTGGGCATTGATTGCCGGAAATTTATTTAATGGATTAACCCTTTCTTACATTTTCAACAAATGGGCTAACATTACAACTATTTCTGCCGGTGCTATGGGCGGAGCTGTATTGGGTCTTTTAATGGGCGCCGCTATGGATCTATCTTTTTATGCTACCACCCAAATTTATTCTATTCATTCAATGTGCGCAGACATATTAGGGGGCATAGTAGCTTCTGCAATTGTAGGCGCAGCGGTTGGTTGGGCAAATGGCTGGGGCAAAAAGTAATTTGTTTTTTATACACCCTCGAAAACAAGAAGCATCCGCTGATACGGGTGCTTTTTTGTTTTATACAACGAATCTTTGCAACGAAAGAAATAATTACTTTGTATGATGAAAAATGCAGTACGAATTTTTTTATTGATCTTTTTATTTCAATCATGCAAACAAAAATTTTCTGATCCGCATATTGAAATACAAACATCGCTGGGAGATATTGAAATAGAAGTATATCCTAAACAAGCACCCAAAACGGTTACTGCATTTTTAATGTATGTTGATTCCGGTTTTTATAAGAACAGTAATTTTTACAGGGTATTGAATGATGAAAACCAACCAAGCAATGCACCGAAAACCGAATTGATACAGGGCGGCATTTGGAAAAGCAACAATAAATTGGCTTCGCAATTAAAAGGCATTGAACACGAAACAACCAAACAAACCGGCATTGTACATACCAATGGAACTATTTCTTTGGCAAGATTAGCACCGGGAACTGCGTCCACAGAATTCTTTATTTGTATTGGCGACCAGCACGGATTGGATTATGGCGGAGAAAATAATGCCGACGGGCAAGGCTTTGCGGCTTTTGGAAAAGTGATTAAAGGAATGAACGTGGTTAAAGAAATTTATAAAGCCAACGAAGACAATCAATATTATACACCGCCGATTGCTATATATAATATAGTAAGGGAATGAATGCTGAAAACTTGTCAGTTTTTGGTTCGGTGATGAAGCTTTGAGATTCAACGTTGAGTCTTTTACTGACAAGTTTGTATCTCCAACACTCAACGTTGAATGTTTTACATCCATCGGAGAAGCTTTTATACTCATCGTTGAGCAAAAAAACTTCGGCGGACACTCTCGAACACTCAGCGATGAAGCTAAAAGAATCATCGGCGACAGTTAAACATTCAAGTGATAGGGTAAAATGCTTAACTACGAGGTTGCAACACCTAAAGTTGTTTATTTCTTTCTAAGGTATTTGGTTAAGATAACAATGGTTTGTCCTTCTATTTTACCTTCAATCTGTTCGGTATTATCTTTTACCAAATGAATATTTCTTACAACGGTTCCCAATTTTGCATTGAGCGAAGAGCCTTTTACATCCAACGATTTGGTAAGCACCACAGTATCGCCATCAGTTAGCAAAACACCATAAGCATCTTTGTGTAAATTAACTTCAGCAGAGTTTTCGTGATCGCCTGTTTCTTTAGCCCAAGCCAGATTTTCTTCATCCAGATACATCATGTCAATTTTTTCTGAAGCCCATGTTTCGTTTCTAAATCTGTTCAGCATTCTCCAGGAAACAACTTGCACTGCAGGAACTTCGCTCCACATACTTTCATTTAAACATTGCCAATGCTTGGAATCCAGTTCTTCTTTTTTATCTAATTGTTGTTTGCATTTTTCGCAAATGAAAATACTGTCGTAATCATTTCTGCTGCTATGAGGCGGAATTTCATAAACACTTAAATTTTCCGTAGATGTACACAATTCACATTTATTGTTGCTTCTTTCTGCTAAAACTTTTTCTATGCTCATGGTTGTTTTTTGAGGCGGCGAATGTAAACTATTTTATTTGCGATGAAATTAATTAGGGAATTCCATCTTTCATAAATCTTAAATGAACTAACTCCTTACAAAATGAATTCTTTAACGACTTTTTATTATACAAGTTTATTCTGTCTTTAGGGGCACGCCAATAAAAGACAATCTCATATAATTTATCGAAACGCAAAGCGGTCGTAATTAACGCAATCAAAAAAGAAGTACTACTCATTGTTTATGTATTTATATGTAAATAGAATAAGTGACCGCTTGTACCACTTAAAACAAAAAAACTCTTTTCCGGGCCAAAAATATTTTTGATTTTTTATAAAGAGCTTGATTTAGTACCTAAAATTTTAACCTACAGCGTTGTGAATAAATTAGATTCCTCGCTTACGCTCGGAATGACAATGCAAGGAATTAACTTGCACGCATGAATGATTATTTAAACGGATTGAATGAACCTCAGCGCGAAGCGGTTACTTATATTAATGGTCCGTTGATGATTATTGCCGGTGCGGGTAGCGGTAAAACAAAAGTGTTAACTACACGCATTGCTCATTTAATGGCAAACGGTGTTGATGCATTTAATATTCTGGCATTGACTTTTACCAATAAGGCTGCTGCCGAAATGAAAGAGCGTATTGAAAAAATTCTTGGTAATAGTGAAGCAAGAAATTTATACATCGGCACATTTCATAGTGTGTTTGCAAGAATATTAAGAGCAGAAGCGCATCGTCTTGGTTATCCAAGCAACTTTACTATTTATGATACTGATGATAGTCGCTCGGTTTTAAAAACTGTTATCAACGAATTGAATTTAGATGATAAACATTATAAACCCAATGTGGTGCATAACAGAATATCATCTGCAAAAAATGCATTGGTTGGTCCTGCGGAATATGCAGTGGATTATTATATTCAACAGGAAGACACAAGAGCCAATCGTCCTGCTATTGCGCAAGTGTATGCTGCGTATGCATCGCGTTGTTTTAAAAACGGTGCAATGGATTTTGATGATCTGTTATTAAAGATGTATGAATTATTAAAACAACATAACGAAGCATTGGTAAAGTATCAGCGCAAGTTTAAATATATTTTGATTGATGAGTATCAGGATACCAATCCGGTGCAATATCAAATCACAAAATTATTGGCAGCAATACACGAAAATATTTGTGTGGTAGGAGATGATGCACAAAGCATTTATAGTTTTCGCGGCGCAACGATTGAAAATATTTTACAGTTTCAAAAAGATTATGATGATGTAAAAGTGGTGAAGCTGGAACAGAATTACAGAAGCACACAAAGTATTTTAAGTATTGCAAACGAAGTCATCAAAAATAATAAAGGTCAGTTACCAAAAGAATTGTGGACAGAAAATGAAGAAGGCGAAAAAATAAAATTGGTAAGAACAATGACCGATAATGAAGAAGGAAAATTTGTTGCTGATACTATACAGGAGCAAAAACTTCGCAATCATTATTTCAATAAGGAGTTTGCCATTCTTTATCGCACCAATGCACAAAGTCGTGCTTTTGAAGAAAGCTTAAGAAGAATGGGTCTTGCATATAAAATTTATGGCGGCATCAGTTTTTATCAACGCAAAGAAATAAAAGACCTTGTTGCTTATTTGCGTGTGATTATTAATCCGCAGGATGAAGAAGCGTTGAAACGTATTATTAATTATCCTGCACGCGGTATAGGAAAAACAACGATTGAAAAATGTGTGATCATTGCAAACGAAAAAAACATTTCAATGTATGATGTGCTGCAACGTGCAGCAGAACTGGGTTTTAAAGCAGGCACATTAGAAGCGTTACAGAATTTTGTAACGATGATAAAATATTTTCAAACCATGTTGGATAAAAACAATGCATACGATGTGGCATTGCAAGTTGGTAAACACACCAATATTGTAAAAGAATTATTCAATGATAAAACAACAGAAGGTTTAGCGAAGTATGAAAATATTCAGGAGTTATTGAATTCAATTAAAGAATGGACAGAAAGTCCGGATAATGAAGATGGTGAAGTGGTTGGAACAAAAAGTTTAGGAAGTTATCTGCAACAAATTACTTTATTAACCGATGCAGATAACGATAAGGAAGAAACAGATACGGTT
>CAILAF010000201.1 GCA_903832075.1 uncultured Chitinophagaceae bacterium | reverse complement strand
TTTACAACATCATAATCAGAACCTGATCCATTAGTGGTAGTTGGACTATGGGTGCTTCTTAGCGTATAAAAAGCATATTTATCCAATTGATAATTTAAATTAATAACCGAAATACCATCTGCCGAAACTATTTTATATAAATACCAACTTGATATTACCTGACTGTATGTTGCCCCGTTTTTAAGGCTTACAGGTGAGGTAACTTCAATTGGGTTAACATACGGGCTTACAGGGGTGACATTGGAAATACCAAAATAATATTTAGTACCATCAGGTGTTGTTACTGTAAAAGACTCAATACACCTGCCCAAACCTGAATATGCACCCGGAGAATTAGTCCATATACCAGGTGTGTAACTGCATTCTATTTTTAAATCCTGTTCCGGTGAAATCATTGGGGTATGATCGTCATTAAACCAAAATTTACCGGTATATCCATTAAAATTAAAAGTGAATAAATCGGGCTCTAAATCGCTTGTGGATACAAGTAATGATTCAGGAGTCATATTAACAGTATTACCATTAGCATCTGCACCCGCACATCCTACACATTTAAACAAATAACTCCATAATCCATAATCAGAATAATAGCCAAAATTTTGATTTAAAGAACTGGTTTGTTTTTCATCAGGAAGCCCCCTTACTGTTCTGGTTATTACACCACCGGCATTTAAACTCCAACCGGCACCTGCCCAGCTTGCAAGTTCATCAACACGCAATCCCGAAGCATGATAACTTAACCCGATGGGTAAAGACAAAGAGCCATCTTTAATTGTATAAATTGGAATATTAATATTAGGGATGCCTGTGTGATAACTGACAGGTATATCACCATACTTGCCTAATGCTGCTGCATTAGGTGACGCAATGTTTATTTTACCCAAAGTGGAGTTGTCCTGACCGTTGGTATTAATAATAGTTGCAATTGAAAGAGTAAGCATTAAAACAAAGCCCTTGCAGCAATTTTTCATATATTTTCTATGTTAAAATCTTTACCAACCCCAACCCATCCTAAATACAATGGGCTGAGTTTGGGGAATATGTTGTTTATATAAAATGTCGTACAGTAATTGTATTTTGGTTTCTTTATTTTTACTGATTTTTGTCTTTTTTGTCATCCCAATTAAACCGCTGGTTTGCCAGGCAAAATCATTCCAGGCAGGTATTTTACTGAATGCCTGTAAATAGATTTTTTCGTACCCCCCGCTAATCCACCAATTCCCTAATAAATTACCTTTTAATCCTTTTGAATTAGAAACAAGCTTTATATCAATATATCCCCTGAGATTTACCCCCTGACTGCTGAACGTTATATCTTTTAAAGGTTGCCCCCATCCTAATTTATATCCTGCCCCAACACCCATGCTTGCATTATCGCTTATTTTATAACCCACTGTTAAAGCAATATCACTTGTTGCAGGCAGCATATAATTGGTTTTCTGCGATTGTATATTCAACCCGTATTCCAATCGTTTCAGAAAGGATTTTGTTTTTTGATTATTGGGTTTGAAATTCGGCATACTTACATCACCACCGCCTCCCAAATTGCCTAGCCGGTTTTTTAACTGATCCATCTGCGTTTGCGCACCCTGTATTTGTCCCTGCATAAACTGCTGAGAATTGCTGCCGCTCCCAGATCCCATGATTTGCGAAATTTGCTGCTGTAAATCATTTCTTGTCTGTAACCCCGCTAATGCCTGTGCAGTACCATATCCCGCAGGCATCGGAAATAACCGGGCTAAAAAAGAATTTTGCTGCATAAACTCCTGAAAAAAAGTTTGCTCTCTTAAAATTCCTATTAATTTTTGCTCTAATTTATTTTCATCATGCAATAAATCATTGTATTCTTTTACTTGTTGTTGATAATAATACATCTGCTTTTTTATTGGTAAAAGCTGATTCTCTAATCCGTACTGTTTAAATACCTGTTGCAGGTCTTGCTTCCTTTCATTTACAAATTGCTGTATATCTGCTGATTGAGCCTGTTTTGTAAATCTGTTGTTGCAGAACTTAAAGATTGTATCTGGGTTAATTTATCCTGAGGAATTAAGTTATTAAGTTTTGAACCTTGTGATTGAAAAAGCTTCATTAAAGTTCCAATGCTGTCTAAGCCGGGTATATATGCTTTATGTGATGATGCAACACTTATATTTTGCGGAGATTCTAATTTTTTCAAAAGTGCCTCATATTTGGCATGTGAAATGGCTATCTCCTGTTTTGCGGCAACACTATCTTTCGTCAGTAATTTTTTTTGGAGTTTTTTTTCCTGTTGCTGCATTTGTTTTATTATCAGATTGTTTTTCTTTTCAATGTTTTTTTGCAGAGAAGAATAAGATCGCTGTAATCCTTTAAGAAGCTTGACATTTATATTATTAATAGAATTTTGAACCTTATTAGCAATCGAATCAACTACCTGTGCCCTTCCAAAACTGAAAGAGCTTAAAAGAAAACAAAACAAGAGTACTTTTTTCGACACGGCAGCTTCGTTTTTATTAGTTGTTTGTTCTAGATACAAAAATTGGGTATGGTGGTATTATTAATTTGTTGCAGCAATACTTTGGAAAAATAGCTGTATGACTTTGCATCATCCATTATTACACCATTACCGTCTTTATATTGCATAGCTAACTTGTAATAGTTGGCAATAGCATTTGTAACAGAATTTTTAGAAGCTTGTGCCGATGACCTCAGGCAGAAGGTGGATAGCAAGAAAATCGCAAGTGCTTTTTTATTCATACAATATGGCTTTATTCAATCGTTACATCTCTTCTATTCGCAAACAGTCACACATATTCCCTTCTCTACCTGCATAGAGCAAATAGCTATTTCGTTGTGTATGCTTAAATATTTCTTATTGGTGAATTACAGCCAATACCGGGGTTAAGCAATATTGTACTGTATTTAAAACAAACAACAATTCTTGCGGGGGAACAATACTTGATAAACAGTTTACAGCTTATCCTTTGTTATTTGTGCTACAAAATTGCTCTGCGGTTTCTTTCTTGCCAAAAATAAAACACGGTATTTTACACCGTGTTTTTACGGTATTTTTTAAGCTATTTTATGGAATAGTTATGATTATAAATGATTAATATATTGC
>CAILAF010000200.1 GCA_903832075.1 uncultured Chitinophagaceae bacterium | reverse complement strand
CCTTTTAGTTGAGAAGATGTAAGTTTAAAATAATTCAGTTCATCATTATATTCAAACGATGCACCTAATTTTTCGAAACCAATAATATGTGTATCTAATCTTCTTCTGCCAATTTTATCGCCACCGGGTTTGGGGATATATGCTTTTTTAAAACGCGCTAACATAGGCCCGGCAAGCATTACAGACCCTCTTAATCTGCCGCCTTTCTTTCTAAAATCATCCGATGCTAAATAATCAACATTAACATCATCGGCTTTAAAAGTACAGGTATGTCTGTCAATTCTGTTTGTTTTAACGCCGATATCCTGCAATAGTTCAATCAATAAATTAACATCCAATATATCAGGAATATTTTTTACTGTAACAATTTCATCCGTTAATAAAACAGCCGATAAAATTTGTAATGCTTCATTCTTTGCACCTTGCGGAACAATTTCCCCTTTTAATTTTTTACCACCGATTACTTCAAATGAACTCATGTTTTTTTATTGATGAATGAATGAAACAAAAAACGTTTTGTAAAAATAATATTTGAATGTTGAAGTGATGGAATAAAAAAAGCATCGAAAATTTTTTTTCGATGCTTGAAATATTTTATTACAACAATCAATAACGCTTTTTAAAATTGCGGTTGTTATTATTACGGTTATCATATCCACCGCGACTATCTCTACTATCTCTTCCACCACTACCACCTCGGTTATCTCTTGCACCGCCACCTCTGTTATCATAACCACCGCGATTATCTCTTGCACCGCCTCTGTTATCACGACCACCAAAGTTTTGTCTGCGACCGGTATTGCTTCGGCCATAATCATCTCTTTCAAAATTCTGATTGCGATGTTTAATATATGGTGTGTTGCTGAATTCTAATTGTCCGCCGGTAATGCTGTCCAATTCGGTACGTATCACTTCATCCGCCACTAATTCTTTATGCCAGTTGCTGTAAGCCAATTTCATGTAATAAGCAATAGAATGCGCAAAGCCCGCTTTCTTTTCAGGATCTTCTTCACGCAATGCTTTATCAATTACCACTTCTAAGTTTTTTCCTAAATGAGAATATTTAGGTTTGCGTTTTGGATAAGGCAATGGCTCCGGTTTACCTTTATAAGTTTCTTTTTGAGGAATTGGATAAGGACTGTCAATATCTAATTTAAAGTCACTAATAAAAAATAAATGATCCCAAAGCATGTGGCGGAAATCCTCCACATTACGCAAATGCGGGTTTAAAAAACCCATTAATTCAATAATAGATTTAGCTTGCAGATTGCGTTTATCGCGGTCTTCGATGGTTAAAACATATTCCACCATTTTCTGAATATGGCGACCATATTCACGCATACTTAAATAATTTCTGGTAGTATTATACTCCATGTTTTCGTATCTCATGTAATACAAATGTAAGCAATAGCGGGTGTTTCGGGTAATTTTTATAAAACAGGTAAACTTGTATGTTTTACCCTCGTCGTTCTATCTAAAACATGTAACGATGAGGGTTTGAGATAGAAATCTTCATGTAAAACATCAAACGATTCATCTTAGAGATGGAAATTATCATCTAAAACATCAGACGAAAGATTTTTGCGGAGTGTATTTTATTTATTGAGTAATGACGGGTAATTTTAGGGGGATAGACGAAACTTAAATAAGTTTATTAACTATATTTAAGAATTGGCAGTAATATTATGACCCTCCTGAAATTTATATTTATCTTCTTATTAATCACACTTTATTCTTGCAGACAAAATTCTGCAAAGCGAAAAGCTGATCCAGCTGTTACAATTCTCAGCAACAAAATAATACCATTAATAAATCATCTAAACAATGCAGACAGTTGCAAAAAAGCACTTTTCTATCTAGACAGTGCAACAGCAATTGATAGCAATTGCTTCTTTTGCTATTATGACAAATTAATGTTTTTGTCTTCACTCAATCAATTTGACAAAGCCATTCTCACAATTAATAACTGTATTAGAATAAGGCCTAATGCGCACGACCTCTATTTAACTGGTGGAATAATATATGCAAGAATTGGAGATTCGGCCTCTGCAAAAAAATATTTTCAAAAATCATTGACAATTTTAAATCCTGTTTTGGACACGATGAATGTTAACAATAATGTCTACGCAATGCTTGTTGGTAACAAAGCAGTAAATCTAATAATGTTAGGTAACGACAAACAATTAAATGAATTATTAAACAACCTTTCCGTCAGTCAAATAGATACAGAGATAAAAAAAAATATTTTGGCTATGAAGCGTATAAACAAAAAAGAATTAATTAATCGTATGACTGGTGACGAAAACAGCCACTAACATTGTATTGGTGTTATGCTGCATAAGAATTTTCTTTTCATCCGCATATCTGCACATTTATAGATTCACTCATTTCAAATTATTATCTTCGCAACATGGAACAATTGTTACAACAATTAGAAATATATAAAAAAGAAGTTAGCGAATACCGGGCAAACAATG
>CAILAF010000199.1 GCA_903832075.1 uncultured Chitinophagaceae bacterium | reverse complement strand
TGAACATGATGATCGGCCAATAAAGGTTCGTCACGAATAATTCCACCAATTTCATTTTCGCCAACAATATTTTTATAAGTTAAAACACAAACAACACCTTCGCAATTTTCTGCATCAGCTACAATGAGTGAAATAATTTTTCCATGAGCAATGGGTGAATCTAATGCAGCAGCTTAAAGTGTTCCGTAAATTAACGGAATATCATCTAAATAAATAGATTCGCCTTTTACATGTGTTCGTGCATCAATGTTTATCATGTCTGTTTTTTATGCCGCTAATATTTTTTCTATTTGCAACTCTTTAAACAACTCTATAAAATGTGCTTTAATTAATTGCGATAACAATAATCTTTTATACGCCTCGGTTCCTCTTGCATCGCCGATGGGTGCAATTTCTTTTTGCGCAATTTCAATTGCTTCATGAATTATTTTTTCAGAAATGATTTTTCCTTTTAAGAACAAAGATGTTTTTTCCAAGAAAGTTGGAATCGGTCCAACGCCGCCTGCAGCAAGACTTGCATCAATTATTATTTCATTATCAACGACAATGCTGAAGGCAGAATTAACGCTGGCAATATCTAAATGAGTTCGTTTACTAACTTTTTCAAAATTAAATTTTGTTTTAGCCTTCGGTAATTCAAAATAAATCTGTTCAATAAATTCTTCCGGATTTTTATTTAATTGTTTATAGCCTTTATAAAAATTACGCAATGCAATTTCTCTTTTGTTTTTTCCATCGTTTAAAATTAATTGTGCATTCAATGCTAAAAAGAAAATAGACATATCGCCGATTGGCGAAGCATTTACAATATTTCCGGCAACTGTTGCAATATTTCGAATGGGCGTTGAAGAAATAAGTTTGATAAATTTTTGAAGATCAGGAAAATATTTTTGCATGATTTCGCTTTCGCACAAATCAGTAATCGTTACCGCTGCACCGATAAAACATTTATTTCCTTTTTGAATAATTCCTTTCAATTCTTTTTTGTTGAATAAGAAATTAATGTCGGCATTTGTTAGCTCATCATGTTTTTGAACATATAAATCTGTTCCGCCACCAAGAAATTGAGTTGGGAATCGAGAGTCATTAGTCTGGAGTTCGGAGTTGCGAATATTTTTTATTCTTTCTTTTATGGTTGAAAAATAGTCAGGCAATATTTTTTTATCGGCAACAAATTTTGCTGGCTCTTCGTTTTTTCTTTCTTTCATTAAAGACGCAACACGAATGGCTGCGCGTTCAATTGATTTATATCCCGTGCATCTGCAAATATTTCCATCAATTGATGCAATGGCATTTTCGTTGCTTACTTCTTTTCCGCTTAAACAAAATCCGGCTAAACTCATTACAAATCCGGGTGTACAAAATCCGCACTGGGTGGCACTTTCATCATGCATGGCTTTTTGCACCGCATTCAATTCTTTCATATTAATTCCTTCAACCGTTACAATATGTTTTCCCTGCACGTTACCAATTGCTGTTAGGCAAGATGTAACCGAACGATATTGTAATTCATCCTTAATTAATTCTCCCACCAAAATGGTACAAGCACCACAATCACCTTCGCGGCAACCAATTTTTGTTCCGGTCAATCTTTGATGATAGCGAATAAAATCTAACAACAACATGCCGGCTGGCATATCTGTTTTAATTTCTTTTTCGTTTAATATAAATCGTATCAAATTATCTTCGGTTTTATACAAAGTAATTATTAAAATTAATGTAATTAGCAGAATGAATCAAGACTCAACAATTTCAAATACGAAAATATATTATCGCTTAATTGCTTTATGGGCTTTGTGCGAAGGCTTGCTTGGCGGCATTCTTCACGGATTAAGATTGCCTGTTACGGGTTTATTTGTTGGTGGGGCTGCAGTTATTTGTATTGCATTGATTGCTTATTACCATCCGCAGAAAGGTTCCATCATTAAAGCCACAATCATTGTTGCGGTGTTTAAATTAATGTTGAGCCCTTATGCATCATTCGCTGCTTTTATGGCTGTTTTTTTTCAGGGCATAGTGGGAGAGCTTCTTTTTTTGTCTGATAGAAAATTTTTTAGGATCATCTGTTTATTGCTTGCTGTAATAACCATGATAGAATCCGCACTGCAACGCATTCTTGTGCTTACAATCGTTTTTGGCAGTAATTCGTGGAACGCGTTGAATGTTTTTATCAAAGAACTTACCCAACAAAAAACTATTACTAATTATAGTTTGCTCTTGGCCTTGACTTATGTTTTATTACATGTCTTTGCCGGAGTTTTAGTTGGTTGGTTTGCCGGAAAAATTCCATTCAATATGCAACACTGGCCATTGAATGAATATATCATCAAAGAAAAAAATTCAGTGGCACTTTTATCAAATGATCATTCTAAAAAGAAAAAAAAATTTGGTTTGCTGTTTATTTGGTTTATGCTGATACTGCTTTTAATTCAATCTGATTTTCATATCGGAAGACCCTTGCTACCACCTAAAAGCATTGCACAATTATTGTTGCATTCGTTTGTGATCATCTTCGCTTGGTATTTAATTATTAATCCGCTCTTGCTTCAATGGTTTAAAAAAAGATTGGACAAACAGAAAAATAAATTTGAAACTGAAATTCAGGAAATCGCACAATTACTTCCGGTCATTAATTTCATTTTGAAAAAAAGCTGGCAATTATCTGCTTCTCTAAAAGGATTAAAACGAATGACGCTTTTTTCGAAAATTGTTATTGCCAATACGTTGCATGAATCATAAAGTAATTATATTAACGGGTATCATTCAAACAGGTAAAACAACTTCGTTAATAAAATGGAGTGAACACAAAACAAATGTGTTTGGAATTCTTACACCCATCGTTAATGGTAAAAGGGTTTTTACAAATATTTCCAACAAAGAAGTTTTTAAAATGGAAGCAACCGATAACGAAGAGTTTTTACTTGTAGGAAAATATTCATTCAGTAAAAATTCTTTTGATAAAGCCAAACAAATTTTAATTAATGCATCAAAACAAAAAAGCGGTTATTTAATTGTTGATGAAGTTGGTCCGCTGGAATTAAGACAGGAAGGGCTTTTCAGCGCCATTATTCATATTTTGCAGAACAGTTCTTTACAAATTATTTTAGTTGTTCGCGAAGGTTTGGTTGAAAAAGTAATTGATATTTTTAATCTTAAAAATGTTTCCGTCATTTATAAAGATCAATTAGCAACTTTATAAAAATAAAAAAGCACCGCAATAATTGCGATGCTTAAATTCTACTCACAAAAAAATATTATTCTGCTTCTGCAACAACTTCTTTTACTTCGGGAATCATTCTTTTCATCATCCCTTCAATGCCGGCTTTTAAAGTAATCATCGAAGATGGACAACCACTGCAACTTCCCTGCAACATTAAATTCACCACACCATTGTCGTAACTTCTAAACTGTATCGCACCACCATCCATTTCAACGGCGGGCTTCACATAATTTTCTAATAATTCTTTCACACGTTTTACCACATCGTCATCATCTACCGAAACATTATTTGTTGCTTCGTGTTTCATTTTTGCAACCTCTTCTTCAATCACAATCACGCCACCATTTTCTAAATATTCTTTCAAAAATTCTTTAATGGTAGGAATTACATCTTGCCAATCTGCTGTATCGTTTGTTTTGGTAAGCGTAACAAAATTGCTGGCAATAAAAACACTTTTAATAAAAGGAAAACTAAATAACTCTTTTGCCAATGGCGATGGTGTTGCAAAACTTTCATCAGCAATATCAATGCTCTTTCCCGGATACAACAATTTGTTGGCAACAAATTTCATTGTTTCAGGATTAGGCGTCATCTCGGTATAAATACTAATCAAAGGGTTTCCGGTTTTAATCATAACAACACATTTTATTTCAACTACAAATTTAAACAAATCAATACAATCATTGACCGAATTGGCTTAAACCAATTTTCGCAAAACGATATTTTTATGATGACCCGGGCTTTTGTACTGCTATTTAGCTTTGTTGCGTCGCACGCTTGTACTGTTTATTCTCTATTCAACAATTCTCAGCTTCGCATAATTCAACATAATTTTTTTCTCGCCATTCTTCTCAAATTGAATTGTTGCAATAGGATTATGTGCACTGCCTTCCATCTTTGCAACAATACCAAAACCAAATTTTTGATGTTCCACTTTTTGTCCTTCCTGCAAATTGCTTGTATCGCTTGCTTCAAAATTTGATGATGCAATATGCACAACAGTTGAAGGTGTTCTATTAACCGGAGAAATATAGGAAGGTTTTTTATCTGTTGTTTTTTTTCTGTCATCCGCAGAATGTTTTGGCGGCGGACCATATTTTTTTTCTGCCTGTGCAACATCACTATAATCACCAAAACCTCTTTGCATTCTTTGAAATGCAGAAGCGCCATTTCCGAACGATGCATTCTTTGCGCCACCGCCTGCATAAGATTTATCTAAAAATGCTTCGGGCATTTCATCTAAAAACCTGCTTGGTTCATTTTGTACCAGATTACCAAAACGATAACGTGCATTTGCATAGGTAAGCCATAACCTTTGTTTGGCGCGGGTTACAGCCACATAAAATAATCTGCGTTCTTCTTCTAATTCTTCACGAGTATTAATAGCCATTGCATTCGGAAAAAGTGTTTCTTCGATGCCGGCAACAAAAACACAAGAAAATTCTAATCCCTTTGCGGCATGTATCGTCATTAATTTTACCGTATC
>CAILAF010000198.1 GCA_903832075.1 uncultured Chitinophagaceae bacterium | reverse complement strand
GATACCGATTGGTATGAATCAACAAAACATGAAATGATTCATCTATACCCATTATTACAACACAATGGTGTTTTAATTATTGATGATTATGGTTTTTGGAGAGGTTCTCGCAAAGCTGTTGATGAATATATTGATGAGAACAATATTCAAATTCTATTAAACAGAATGGATGAAACAGGAAGGATTGCAATAAAAATTTAAATATTGATTGTTTAATCAATTTTATTTTTCACTTTAAATAGCCATTTACCAAATTTGGTTTGCAACAAATAATACAAAATCTTTAATCTTAATTGCCAAGCCCTGCAAAGGAATGAGAAATGAAAATGAGATTCGTACACTTCTATATTTTGTTTCAACGATTCTAAATAATTTGTAGTACTAACACCCGAATCGTCGAACACAACAAATGTTTTATCAATAAATGCATAGCGTTCTTCATATATTCTGCACATCATATCATAATCCATTGCAATTTTATAATGATTAGAGTATAATCCATTTCTATCATACACTTCTTTTTTTACAAACCACGTAGGATGAAAAACACCACGCATGCCACGATATAATTTTGATTTACGAAAAGGAGTTCCAACTTCCAACCAATGACCGGCACGCTTAATTTTCATTTTACCACTAATCCAATGCACAAAAGGATGTAATTCAAAAACTCTTGCAACTTTTATCAAAATATCTGTACCGGCATACACATCGCCGGCATTTAACAAATGAATAATGAATCCGTTAGAACGACTGATACCTTTGTTAAAAGCTTCTGAAATTCCATTATCTCTTTCGTTCAACCATTTTCTATAATCAGGTTGTGGTGTGGTGTTCAACCAATTTTCAATTTCATTATTTGTTGAACCATTAATAATCCAATGTTCAATAGGCAAATAAACTTGTGCATCAACTGACGCACATGTTTTTTGTAAATCATTTAAATTATTAAAACAGATGGTAACAACTGAAATTGTTTCTCTCGGCATATGATAGAAAAAAATATTAAGTTAACAATGAAATAAATTGTTGCATCGCTTCCATCTTCTTTTGGTTACGTTCGTAACTCATATTTTCGGTGTAATACTTTTTAAGATCATAATGTTCAAACTTTTGCTGCTCAACAACTTCATCAATATGGTGAACACCATACGCATTTGCTTTATTAAAAGACTTTATAAAATAGTCATCTAATTTTTTATTAGCAACCCAAGCAGCAAACATGAAAGGCAATCCAGTCATGGCTTTCCAAGCTAAGCCAAGATCATACACATAAGAAGATATTTTTCTTTGTTCCAATGCCCTATCACCAATTACAACGGCGGCAGTATTTCCTTTAATATGCTCTCTAAAATTTTGTTCTGCATCTTCAAGTGGCAAATCTATTTTCCAATGATGTTTTAATAAAACCTTTATCAAATTAACGGATGTTCTGCTTTGATAATCTAATAATATTTTGGAAACTTTTTCAATCGGTACATCACTGAATAAACATACAGATGCTACTTCACTTTCTGTACCAATACAATAATCAGTCACAAAAAAATGTTCATTCATTTTAGGGATAATTGCCACAGGCACCAAGCCTACATCAATTTCATCATCCAATAACATTTGAGCAATTTTTGAAGGATAATCTTCAATCAATTCTATTTGCTGTAATAACCCACTGTTTCGTTTTATGCCATACAATAAAGGCTTTGTATTTAAATAACTTACCGCACCAACTTTTATCTTATCCAATTGAATTACTTTTGTATGCAAAGAAAGAAGTTTTTTGTGAATCAGACTGCGATAAGATTATTCAGTTTAAATTGTCAACAAAAAACTTATCAATCAAAATTTACAATTTATTAAATGGAACTAAATAATTTAACAGCGATCTCTCCTATTGACGGACGTTACAGAAAACAAGTTGCTCACTTGGATGAATATTTTTCTGAATATGCTTTAATGAAATATAGAGTTTTAATTGAAGTTGAATATTTTTTATTCTTAGCAGATAAAAAAATATTTAAGTTACCAACCAAAACGAAGCAGCAATTAAAAAAAGTAGCTGATGAGTTTAGTTTGAATGATGCACAACAGATAAAACAAATTGAAGCCACAACCAATCATGATGTAAAAGCAGTTGAATATT
>CAILAF010000197.1 GCA_903832075.1 uncultured Chitinophagaceae bacterium | reverse complement strand
GTTTGTAATTGAAGGAAGATTATTATCTGTATAATTGTTTTCATTGAAAGGGACAGAATCAATTAGCTTAAACATAATTGAGCCATCAGCTAATTTTATTCCTCGATATATTCTATATTTTTCTATACCGGAAGCCCAGTAATTGTATGTATTCCAATATAGAAAATTTTGGTTGTTTTGTGAAATAGTTATTAAAAGTATTGAATTTGAAACAGCAGTTGATTTAACATCTTTATTACAAATATTAACAGAATGTATTTGATAATAATATTTTTTTGAAGACGCATCAACATTGTCAATGTATGATATTAAATTATTTCCACTATTAAGATTTGCTATTTCAACAATTTTTGAGGGAGGGGTCAAAGAATCACTAGAACGAAACACATCATAATATAACCATTCTTCATTCACTTTATTTTCAATTAATAAACTAATTTCACTATTTGTATTAGGGTTAACGGAAACATTAATAAGTTCTGTGCTTAAAGGGTCTATTCTTTGCCGGGTAGCTGTTGACACTAAATTTGAAGTGGAGGTAACCAAAATAGAAGTGTCTTTTATTGCTCTAATATAATATTGAATCTGTTGTCCAAGTATTATATTATCAAAATAGGATAAAGTTGAGCCACTAACTGAATCCAAAAGAAATATTTGATCGGTTTTGATTTTTTTATATATGTAATATTTTCGTACCTTTTTCCAGCCTACCTGAATCTGCTTACCATTATTATCTGTAAAGGTAAAACTATAAGCTGACCAAGATAGAAAGCAAGATTTATTACATGTGTCAACAGATAATTGCAGAAAAATAGTTTGATGGGGATTTTCCCCAAATACACCAGTGTTTCCACAACTATCCCTTGTTCCAAGGTCATATTCAAGAGGTTTTAAAGCAGGATTATGCAATATATTGTTATCAATAACAAATGTGTCTCTTGTGCCCTGTGAACCTACCACATAATCATATGTAACAGGGCTAGAAGTTTTTTGAAAGAAAGGGTCATATAAGGCAAAATCAGGAGCTTCATTATGGTGCCAACCAATCATAATGCGATTTGTTGTAATTTCAACACTAACAGAGTCAATATAGCTTGGATAATTTTGGGTATTATCGACATCTAAAGTATCTGAATTAGCAGAAGATATTGAGCCGCATGAATCGATATTTTGAATAAAATAATACCAATGCTTTGCACCACCAGTGTTTGCACCGATATGAGAATAAGTTTCAGAATATTTATTTTTTACTGTATCTAAAATATTAAAACCCCCAGATGTACCATTTCTTACCCAAATAACATACCCTACAAAAGAAGAGCAAGTGTCAACAGTTCGGTACCAAAAGAGATTATTATCATTACCAGTATTACAAATTCGTTTTATTTTAACAGATTTTGTAGCAGCATTGACACTAATAATACATAATGTAATAAAAAACAATATTGAGATTAACTTTCGCATTATTTATTACCAACAATTATTTCAGATAGATCTTGAGCTTGAAGATATTGGTTTGCTAAATCTCTTAGTTCAATAGCAGTAATTTTATTAATTATATTT
>CAILAF010000196.1 GCA_903832075.1 uncultured Chitinophagaceae bacterium | reverse complement strand
CTCCATTAGTATAATTGAAGTCATGAAGTTTTGTATATGCATTATTATTCGTAGGGTCTATTTTAAATATAACACCTTCACCTAATGTACCTCCTGCGAAAGTCATCCCATAAAATTTGCTGTCACTTCCTCGCATTAAACTTCCAAAAGGATACTGTCCATTAGTATTATTAAAATTTAGAATATTAATATAATGATTTGTCGTATCCGTTGTAATGGTAAACAATACTCCATTTTGAGCGGAAGTTCCACCAAATTCCGTCATTCCATATAGCTTGCCCGAAGTTGTGTCTTCTAATAATGAGCCATTAGGAATTGCACCAGTTGTTGTACCACTAGAGGTACTAGTAGCAAAATCATGAACTTTTGTGAAAATATTACCCAATGTATCTATATTAAATATCACTCCACTATTATTTGCGCCTCCAAAAGATGTCATTCCATAAAGTTTGCCTTTAGTTGTTTGAATTAAACTTCCTTTTGGTCTTATGCCATTAGAAAAATTAAAATGATATATGACCTTTATAGTATCATGTATCGGATCAAACATAAATATAGTTCCATAATTTTGTCTTCCTCCTTGTTGTGTCATTCCATATAATTTCCCATTTGAAGCTTGAATTAAATTACCAATTGGATATTTCCCAGTTGAATCTATAAAATTGTGAAGTACAGAATATTGGTTATTCATTTTATCAAAAGAAAATAATACACCAAAATGATGTAACCCGCCACTATCTGTCAAGCCATACATTAAACCATTATTTGCTTGTGTTAAAGTGCCATAGGGATTCATTCCTAATGAATCATAAAAGTTATATTCACTATTTATGATTTGATAAGTTGGATCCAATGTAAAAATTGTTCCTGAATTATTCTCACCTCCTCCAAAGGATTTTGATAATCCTCTCCAAACACCGTGCTAACAGCTTTCGGTTTTAAAAATACCAATATATTGGCACACAAAACTTGCGGTCAAACTCGGCCCCGAGCAATGTCTTTCCAATATCTTTCTCTTCCTTTCGTTTCGATGTCTATATTTGCATCGCTAAATATTTTCACGTGAAAAAGTTTCTCATTATACAAACAGCATTTATTGGAGATGTCATTCTGGCCACTTCCATCCTCGAAAAGCTTCATGCCCATTTTCCGGATGCTCAATTGGATATCATGCTTAGAAAAGGAAACGAGTCGTTATTCCATGGACATCCTTATCTTAACCAAGTTCTCATTTGGGATAAACAATCCAACAAAACAAAGAACCTATTTCAAATCCTCTCAAAAGTCAGAAAAAATAAATACGATTACCTAATAAACATTCATCGTCACTTCTCTTCTGGCTTAATAACCACACTATCTGATTCAAAGTATACCATAGGATTTGATAAAAATCCTCTATCATTTCTTTTCTCAAGAAAGGCAAAACACATCATCGGCACAAAAGCTCTACCTATCCATGAAATCGAAAGAAACAATGATCTAATTTCATTCATTACTGACAAAACCGCTGCCATACCAAAGCTATATCCTTCAAACCTTGATATTGACATGGCCAAACCTTATCAAGGTAAGCCTTATGTTTGCATTGCACCTACTTCAGTTTGGTTTTCCAAGCAATTACCATTGAATAAATGGGTAGAATTGATTAGATTGTTGCCAAAAGATATAAATATATATTTGCTTGGCGCCCCAAATGAAAAAGAATATTGCAATCTATTAAACACTTTTTCAAATAACCGTGGCATTAATTTGTGTGGAAAATTAACCCTACTACAATCCGCTGAATTAATGAGGAGCGCTATAATGAATTTTGTGAATGATTCAGCATCTTTACATTTAGCTTCGTCCGTATATGCTCCTGTT
>CAILAF010000195.1 GCA_903832075.1 uncultured Chitinophagaceae bacterium | reverse complement strand
CCAATGGATAATATTCGTGTTGTTATAAGTGGCTCTTTTTGCGAACAACCACCTATTGGATTAATCAAATCTATTGAGATGGCAGGTTGTTATATTGTTGATGATGATTTCATGCTTGGATCAAGATGGATCCAAGGAGATATTGATGAAAATACAAATGATCCGCTTCGAGCATTGGTGGAAGCTTACCTTACCAAAAGCACTTTTTCTTCTGTCGTTTATGATGTAGGCAATCCAAAAGGAAAGAGATTGGTTGAATTAGTTAAACACAGAAATGCCGACGGTGTGATTTTCAGTGCAGCAAGTTTTTGTGATCCTGCGTTGCTTGACAGACCTGAATTACAGAAATCATGTGATGCCGAAGGAATCCCGCATATCAATTTTCAATATCATGAAAATACAGGTCAGTTTAAAGTAATAAAAGAACAGGCGGGCACTTTTTCTGATTCAATAAAATTATGGGCTTAAAAAAAATACTATGAGTGTAGAAACAAAAGATGCGATAAAAGAAAAGAGCATGGTCATTCAAAAAGACATGCTTGCAAAATTGTTTCATGAATTAAGTAATGCCAAAGAATCCGGCAAAAAAGTAGTGTACACTTTTGTTCCGGGAAATCTTACTGAATTGATTTTATCATTCGACATGTTGCCGGTTTATCCTGAAATAAATGCATTGCAATCAGGCATGCGAAAAAAATCTGCAGCGTATATCCGCGAAGCAGAAAAACTTGGTTTTAGTGAAGACGTTTGTACTTATGTGAAGTGCGATATAGGCATGATGATCAATGGAAATATCGGACCAACAGGAGAAAAACTTCCACCACCGGATTTGCTTTTATTGAGTTATACCGGTTGTTTCACTTTCATGAAGTGGTTCGAGAATTTAGAAAAATTATATCCCGGTGTTCCTGTCGCTATGTTACATACGCCTTATCAGGAAGATGGTCATATTACTCCTGATCAGTTGGAATACATGGTGAAACAATTGAAGGAAGAAGTGATTCCAAAAATGGAACAAGTTTCAGGGAAGAAATTCGACATGAATCGTTTATCTAACATGATGGTAAACTCTGCAAAGGCAGAAGATCTATTGGTGAAGATTTTGGAAAGTGCCAAACATAAACCCTCACCGATTGATGCATATTTCGCCGGAGTATATTATATCGGTCCAATATTTACTGCATTCAGAGGAACAGAAGAAGCGGTAGAATATTATACTGAATTATATAATGAAGTGCAGGAACGTGTTAGATTAGGATTAGGTCCAATCACACCGGAAGGTGAATTAAAAGAAGAAAAATTTCGCTTGGTTGTTGAAGGTCCGCCCAACTGGACAAACTTTCGTGAGTTCTGGAAAATATTTTATGATATGGGTGCTGTGATCGTTGCATCATCTTATACAAAAGTTGGTGGTGTGTATGATCTTGGTTTTCGGCATGATTCAAAAGAGCCGCTTGAGAGTTTGGCAAAATATTGCATGGGATGTTACACAAATATGAATCTACCTCAACGTGTAAATCTTTTGGCTGATTATGTGAAAGAATATAAAGCAGATGGTTTTCTTATCAACTCAATTAAAAGTTGTAATTCATTTTCAGCCGGACAATTAATGATCATGCGTGAAATAGAACAACGTATGGAAGTTCCGGTTGGATTTATTGAAAGCGATCTGGTTGATCCGCGTTATTTTTCTTATGCAAATATCAAGAACAGATTAGAATCATATTTCCAAATGCTTGGGCAACGAAAAATAATTATGGCACAGGAAGAAGCGCAAACGGTTTAATAAAATTTATTAATAATCATTCAATGAATAAATATTATCTCGGTGTTGATTTGGGTTCTACTACTTCCAAAGCTGTCATCATCAACGAAAAGGATGAGATCATTGGTCGCGGCATAACCAATACCAGAGCCAATTATGCAGTGGCAGCAGATATTGCAAGAGATGAAGCGGTGTATAATGCCCGCTTTTCTATTTTAAAGAAAAAATTGGAAGACGAGATAAAATTAAATCCTCATTATAAAAAATACATCAACGATTTAGAAAGTGTTTTTCAATACGAACAATTTAAAGTTCGCTTGGATAAACTTGGAGAAGAGTTGCTTAAAACCTGTAAATCATTTTTTAAAGATGAAGCAACACAGGAAAAAATGCTCACTCATTTAAGAAATATTCGCAGAGCGTTTAAACCAATCATTAAACACGATTATTTATACAATAACCTCGGTGCAAAAAATCAATTCTTTCGTGATATCGTTTCAGAAAAATATAATGAAGAAGTAAATAAATTGGAGCTATCTCTTTTTGAACCATTGATGACTGTTTGGGATAAAAGTATTAGTCCTGCAGAAAATCAATTAATCACTTTCAACTTCAAAGAACTTATTTATAAAGCAATGGATGAGTTGAAAGAAAAATATAAAAATCTTCCCGATTCAGCAACAGATAATACGAGTATAAATTTTGATGCTGAGATGAATTTATTAAAAGGAAATTTCGATCATGTTTCCGAATCGTTGAGAACACATATTGATGAAATTGCCGACATCGAATTCAATATTACAAACATGACCGGTACTGGTTATGGTCGTGCTTTATTACCATTTCCTCAAGATTGTATTCGTTCAGAAATTTTATGTCATGCATTTGGTGCTCATGCAGTATTTCCTGAAACCCGCACTGTGCTTGATATTGGCGGACAAGACACCAAAGCAATTCAGGTTGATAAATATGGATTGGTTACCAGTTTTCAAATGAATGATCGTTGTGCTGCAGGTTGCGGAAGATATCTTGGTTATATCGCAGATGAGATGAGTATTTCTTTAAATGAACTCGGACCAATGGCAATGAAATCCGATAAAGAAGTTACGATTTGTTCTACATGCACTGTTTTTGCAGGAGCTGAATTACGTGAGTTAACAAACCTTGGTGAAAAAAAAGAAGACATACTTGGTGGATTACATAAGGCAATTATCATGCGAGCCATGTCATTGATCGCACGTTCCGGTGGCGTGTTTAATGAATTCACTTTTACCGGTGGAGTTGCAAGAAATCCTGCAGTAATAAAATATCTTATTCAGTTAGTGAAAGAAAATTACGGAGAAAAAATAAAAATAAATATTCACACCGATTCAATTTTTATGGGAGCATTAGGTGGTGCCATGTTTGCAAGAAGAAATTTAAATATGGAATTGCCATCAACAAAAAAAGAAGCAGCAGAAATGAATTAAAAATTAAAAAAAATGAGACTACCTCTTTATACAATGGGAATAGATATCGGCAGCAATTTTATTAAATTGGTGTTGATGGATTATTCTGATGATCCGGTTTTGTTAGATAAACAAACAGAAAAAATAAGAAAGAGAAATCCAACACTTGTTGCAGATGAAATGATACAAGTGATGCTTCAAAAATTCAATCTGCAATATGAAGACATTGCATATCTCGCATCAACCGGTGAAGGTGATTTGATAAAACGTAAACGCGGACATTTTTATGGAATGACCACTCATGCAAAAGGTGCTAATTATTTTTTCCCTGATGCAAAAACGGTAATTGATATGGGTGCTTTATTTGTTCGTGCCATAAAAATTTCTTCCGATGCT
>CAILAF010000194.1 GCA_903832075.1 uncultured Chitinophagaceae bacterium | reverse complement strand
GAAGGTTATCGCAAAGCATTGCGATTGATGAAGCTTGCAGAAAAATTTAATAAACCAATCATTACTTTAATTGATACTCCTGGTGCTTATCCCGGATTAGAAGCAGAAGAACGCGGACAAGGTGAGGCCATCGCAAGAAATATTTATGAAATGATTCGTTTAAAAGTGCCGGTTATTATTGCTATCATTGGTGAAGGTGCAAGTGGTGGTGCATTGGGTATTGGTGTTGGGGATAAAGTATTGATGATGGAAAACACTTGGTACACGGTTATTTCACCGGAATCATGTTCTTCAATTTTATGGCGCAGTTGGGATAAAAAAGAAATTGCAGCAGAACAATTGAAATTAACTTCAATTGATATGAAAGGTTTTGGTTTAGTTGATGAAATTGTTCCTGAACCAATTGGTGGTGCACATTGGGATTATACAGAAGCTGCAAATATTCTCAAACAACAAATTAAAAAAACATTGGCAGAATTAAAGACGATTGATCCTGTCAAGCGAATTGATCAACGTATAGAAAAGTTTGGTAAGATGGGATTCTGGGAAGAATTATCTGAAGAACAAATTGCAATTAAATAAATCGTAACTCGTTTATCGTAAACTCTAAATTAAATGTCACTTAGAAATATATTAAAAGGAACAGGTGTAGCATTAGTAACACCATTCACAAAAAATCATGATGTAGATTTTTCTTCATTGGGAAAAGTAATTGATTATGTTATTGACGGTGGTATTGAATATGTAATTACATTGGGCACCACCGGTGAAACACCAACTTTAGATAAACAAGAAAAGTTAGACATCATCAATTATACTTATGAAAAAGTAAATAACAGGGTGCCTGTTATTGTTGGTATTGGCGGTAACGATACAAAATCTTTAATCAAAGATTTACATCATTTTCCATTGGAAAAAGCAACTGCTGTTTTAAGTGCATCACCTTATTACAGCAAACCTTCGCAGGAAGGCATCTATCAACATTATAAGGCAATGGCCGCTGAAACACCAAAGCCAATTTTATTATATAATGTTCCTGGAAGAACAGGAAGAAATATTACAGCAGCTACAACTATTCGTTTAGCAAATGAAGTTGAAAATATTGCCGGCATTAAAGAAGCGCATGATAATATTCATCAATGCATGGAAATTATTCGTGACAGACCAAAAGATTTTTTAGTAGTTAGTGGTGATGATGAATTAAGTGTACCGCAAATTTCATTTGGCTTTGATGGTGTGATAAGTGTTATTGCGAATTGTTTTCCAAAACAGTTTTCAAATATTATTGGCAATGCGCTGAAAGGAAATTTTGCTGA
Organism: uncultured Chitinophagaceae bacterium; assembly: GCA_903832075.1. Classification (GTDB taxonomy): domain Bacteria; phylum Bacteroidota; class Bacteroidia; order Chitinophagales; family Chitinophagaceae; genus CAILAF01. The sequence continues at coordinate 1,155 of CAILAF010000194.1, read as the reverse complement.
TGCAAGTGCACAACATTTACGTTTGATTGAAGTAATAGATTATTTATTTGTAGAAAATAATCCTGCCGGTGTAAAAGCATTTATGTTTGAATTAGGATTGATTGAAAATGAAGTTCGATTGCCTGTAGTGCCCGTGAGTGCTGCATTGCAAGAGAAAATAAAAAAGTTTATTAAAGAAAATTTATAAGATTGAATCCCGCTTTTATCGGCGGGATTTTTATTCATCCTGTTTTATGAAAAAAATAGTAATTGCCATTGATGGTTTTTCGTCTTGCGGTAAAAGTACTTTGGCTAAACAGTTAGCCAAAGAATTGAATTATGTTTTTGTTGATAGTGGTGCTATGTATCGCGCCATTACTTTATATTTTTTGCGACATAACGTTGATTTGAAAAATGAGGCGATAGTTGAAAATAATTTAAAAAATATTTCATTGTCATTTGTATTCAATGAAGCAGAAGGTAAGAGCGATATGTATTTGAATGGAGAAAATGTAGAGAAGAAAATACGAGAAATGGAAGTGAGTAATAATGTGAGTGAGGTTTCTATAATTAAGGCTGTGCGTGAATTTGCCGTGGCTCAACAACAAAAAATGGGTGAGCAAAAAGGAATTGTTATGGATGGCAGAGATATTGGTACAACTGTTTTCCCGAATGCTGAATTAAAAATTTTTGTAACTGCCGATGCGGATGTTAGAACACAAAGAAGATTTTTAGAAATAAAAGATAAACAACAAAATATTTCGTTGGAAGAAATAAAAGAAAATTTATTGAAGCGCGATAGAATTGATAGCACTCGTCAAATTAGTCCGTTAAGGCAAGCCGATGATGCAATAGTTTTAAATAACAGTTTTCTTACTCGCGAACAACAATTAAACATTGCATTAAATTGGGCCAAAGAGAAAATGCAATAATTTATTTTAGTTTTAATTTCTTTTTTAATGCTGCAATATCTTTCTTAAAATCGTTCATTTCAGTTTGTTGGTGTTGAATAAAACCATTGTCTTCAATTTTACCAATTACTTTATTCATTTCTTCAAATGAATCGTATAACATTTTTCGGTAAGGATTGGTGTAATCTTTTTTACGCGATGCAAAAATACTTTCGGTAATCCATTCTTTTGTTTTTGCAGCTTCATTAAATAATGCTGAAACTAT
>CAILAF010000193.1 GCA_903832075.1 uncultured Chitinophagaceae bacterium | reverse complement strand
GCGGTGGTGAGAAAAAAAGATTGCAATTATTAATTGTATTGTTTACCAATCCTAATTTTTTAATTTTAGATGAACCAACAAATGATCTGGATCTGCCAACATTAGCAGTGTTGGAAAATTTTTTAAGTGATTATCAGGGATGTGTTTTAATTGTTAGTCATGATAGATATTTTATGGACAGATTAGTTGATCACTTATTTATTTTTGAAGGTGATGGTGAAGTAAGAGATTTCCCGGGAAACTACACGCAGTACAGGCTTTGGCTGAAAGACAATGAAAAAAAAGATAACAAGTGGCAGGCATTGGAAGATTTTAAAAGCAAAGGAAATTCAATAGAACAAGTTTCAAGTAACAAGGCGCAAGATTCAAGTGGCAAGTTTCAAGGAACAAGTATCAAGAAGAAACCAAGTTTTAAAGAGAAAAAAGAATTTGAAGATCTTGAAAAAGAGATTGCTTCGCTTGAAGCAGAGAAAAATAAAATTGAAGAACAACTCAGTAATCCTGATGAATCTTTCGAACAATTAAATTTATTAAGCAAAAAAATTGGAGAGATAAATTCTTTGTTAGCTCAAAAAGAATTGCGTTGGTTGGAGCTTTCAGAATTATTTTAAATGTTGAATGCTGAATTAATTCATTAACAATTTAACATTCAAGATTACTTAAACGAAATCAATTCCACATCAAAAATTAAAGTTGAATTCGGTCCAATCACAGCACTAACTTGTCTGTCACCATAACCTAAATGTGGTGGAATAAAAAATCTGAACTTACTTCCAACTGGCATTAATTGTAATCCTTCAGTCCATCCTTTAATTACCATGTTCAATGGAAATGAAGCAGGACGGCCCCTTTGAACACTGCTGTCAAAAACAGTTCCGTCAATCAAAGTTCCATGATAATGGCAAGTAACGTTATGTGTTGGCCATGGTTTTTCTCCATCACCCATAATTAATACTTCGTATTGTAAACCACTTGGTAATTCAACAACCTTTTCTTTGTTTTTATTGCTGGCCAAAAAATCTTTTCCGGCTTTTAAATTTGCCGCTGCTTTTTCATTTTTCATTTGTGCTAATTTATCTGCAATACCCATGCAATTATTTTTGCGAAAGTAAATGATACATGCCAATAATCATTCCATTTTAAATTTCTCTTTACTATTTTCGTAAAGGAAATAATAATTATCCTTAAAAACTTATTCCGTTGAAACGATTGCCTCCATTGCTATTTTGGTTTGCTGTGATTTTATTTATCACTATGATTGGTGTAATTGGATTTATGCTGGTTGAAGATTTCAATTTTTTTGATGCTTTATATATGACGGTAATTACAATTACCACTATTGGTTACGGCGAAGTAAAACCTTTATCTCTTGCAGGAAGAATGTTTAATATTTGTTTCATCATCACTTCATTTGCCACATTCACATATGCATTAGCAAGATTGACCAGATACATTGCCAGTGGCGAAATGCAATTATATTTTAAAAACAGAAAACTTATGTTATCCTTAAATCATCTTAACGGTCATGTTATCATTTGCGGTTTTGGTCGCAACGGGCAACAAGCCGGACAAACATTGAAAGCACATAAAGTAGATTTTGTTGCGATTGATCATACCGAAGGAAATATTGATGATTATGTTGCACATGATCCGCATCTTTTATATTTAAAAGGTGATGCTACAAATGATGAAGTATTAAAGAAGGCAGGTATTGAACGTGCACAAAGTTTGATTTGTGCTTTACCAACTGATGCTGACAATGTTTTCGTTGTTTTATCTGCACGTTCATTAAATCCTTCTATTCATATTATTAGTCGAGCATCTCATGCAAGTTCTGTTGCAAAATTAAAAAAAGCTGGTGCCAATAATGTAATCATGCCCGATAAAATTGGTGGTACACATATGGCAACATTGGTTTCTAAACCTGATGTAGTAGAGTTTATAGATTATTTATCTGGTGAGGAAGGAGAGAGCATTAACATAGAAAGTGTTGCTTATGATAAATTACCGCCAGAAATTAGAGATGCTTCTTTAAAAGCAATTATGGATTGGAAGAAAACCGGTGTGAATTGTATTGGTATAAAACATAAGAATGGAAAATTTTTAATTAATCCGCCTGATGACACTGTTGTTTCGGAAGGAATGAAAGTATTTGTGTTAGGTACGAGAATCCAAATTCATAAAATGAAACATAATGTTGGCGAAGAATAGATTTATAAATTTAGTGATTACTAAAAATCTACTTTTCTTCCTTGTAAAATTTTTGAGGTCTTCTTAGTATTATCAATATCACTTTGTTTCACTACTAATTTAATATCAGAAGCACTGGAACAAGTGCCGCAAGCTGCGCGAAAAATCATTTTGTTATAATACACATCGCAACTTCCATCCTTCCAATTATTTCCCGAGAAAATAAAAAAGTCGGGAGAATATTTATTATTGATGAATTTAAAATCGTTATTACCTCTTTCAAAATTTATTTTTAATCCATCTGCTTCAATTGAATCACAAACTCCCGGTGTTAATGCAGGAATGATGATTTCATCAATATATCTTCCGTTAGCAAATTTTATCACACCTGAAACAACTTCAGCTTTGTTAACATCATAGAAACGACTTAATATCAATTGTTGATCAATAAAGAATTGAACTTTTTTAATATCAATATTTTTTGAACGTAAAAGAATAAACAAATCTCTTGTAAAAGGTATATAAACTACATTTTCTGGTACAACAGTTTTAACGGTATCTACTTTTTTAACTGCTGTTTGTACTTTTTTTGAATGGTGACAAGCAACACCAAAAAAGGAAATGATTACAATAAAAAATAAGACCAACCCTTTCATGTGTTTTTGATTTACAGCCAAAATAACGAAGTTTTGGGCAACAATGTTATTTAAACATGCTTAATTATTAAGAGTAATTATTAAAACATGTTAAAACAGATGATTTGTATTTCAAATTATTCTTTAACTAATAAAATACCGGCTTTGGCAAAATCTATTTTACGTTGTTTGTATAAAGTACCGCAAGTCATTTTAAAAGTTTTCTTACTCATACCAAAGAAATTGTAAATATCTTCCGGTGCAGATTTATCATTGTATGGGAGATAACCGTCATTCTCTTCTAATAATCTTAAAATTTTTCCCGATTCATCTTCAACACGCTTATACCCTGATTTGCCAAGTAAAACATCAATTTTATTATTCGGTAATATTTTTTTGATAAAACCTTTTAGTTTATCACCAATATTTATATCTCTGAAAACTTCATTATCATGCAATACGCCGGTATGCAAATTATTAATGATCATTACATAACCAATATCGCTTTTTCTATACACCAATAAATCAACTTCTTCTAATTCTTTAACAGTAAGTGTTTCATTGCTTAATTGAAATTCAATTTTTTCAGTTGCGGCAACTCTTCCGGTTTGTTTATCAATATAAATTTTTACTAAATATTCGCCGCTGGGATGCATGCCATGCAATTGTTGAGATTTGGCAACGAAAATATCTTTCATCAAACCCCAATCTAAAAATGCGCCGGCGCCTGTTGTGCTAACACATTTTAATAAAACAATATCACCAACAATTCCTTTTGGTTCTTGAGTTGTTGCAATGATACGGTTATCAGAATCGTGGTATAAAAAAACTTTTATTTCATCATCAATGCGCAAATCTTTTGGTGCAAAACGTTTGGGTAATAAAATTCCTTCATTCCCATCATCTAAATAAAAACCAAAATCTACTCGTCTGTTTACTTTTAAAGTATTGTATACGCCAACCTGTATCATAAAAAATAATTAGAAGCAATAAAGATACTGATGAGAAATTTGAATAGCGAATATTATGTTTTAGTTGCAATAAATTCTTTTGCGCATTTAGTAAATCATTCGGATAAAATAATTTTCAACTCAATTTAATTTTTATCAACTTTACAAAAAAAGTTTATGAAAATAAAAGCTTTGGGTTCTCAAGGAATTAATGCATCTGAATTAGGATTAGGTTGTATGGGAATGAGTGAATTTTACGGTGCAAGAAATGATGAAGAAAGCATTAAAGTATTGCATCATGCAATTGATTTGGGTGTTACATTTTGGGATACGGCCGATATGTATGGACCTTTCCACAATGAAGAATTAGTAGGTAAAGCATTAAAAGGAAATCGAAATAAAGTTACGTTGGCAACTAAGTTTGGAATTGTTCGCGATTTAACTAATCCTGAAAAAAGAGGTGTTAATGGTAAACCCGAATATGTTCAATCATCTTGCGAAGCAAGTTTAAAGAGATTGAATACTGATGTAATTGATTTGTATTATTTGCATCGCCGCGATTTAAATACACCGATTGAAGAAACAGTTGGTGCGATGGCAAAATTAATTGAACAAGGAAAAATAAAAAGTATTGGTTTAAGTGAAGTATCTGCAACAACATTACGCAAAGCACATGCAACTTATCCAATTACTGCTTTGCAAACTGAATATTCTTTATGGACTCGTGATCCTGAAAATGAAATATTGCAAACTTGTAAAGAATTAAGAATTGCATTTGTTGCTTATAGTCCTTTGGGAAGAGGATTTTTATCTGGTCAAGTTAAAAAATTTGAAGATTTTGAAGCAACAGATTACAGAAGATTTTCTCCACGTTTTCAGGGAGAGAATTTTGATAGAAATTTGTTATTGGTAAAAAAAATTGAGGAATTGGCATCAGCTAAAAACTGCACTCCATCTCAATTAGCATTGGCATGGGTGATGGCACAAGGAGAAAATATTTTTCCTATCCCCGGAACAAAGCGAATAAAATATTTAGAAGAAAATGTAGGTGCATTGAATGTACATTTATCAATTGATGAATTAAAAACTATCAATGATTTATTTCCACCTGATGCAGTTGCAGGAACTCGTTATCCGGAATCAATGATGGGAAGTTTAAATGGATAATTATCCTTTCAATTTGTTAAAAGAATAAAAATATATTTTTTGTTTGTGTAATTCTTTTGATTGTAGCATCTGTTTAAAAACAAATGTTATGAACAAAAGAATTTTTTATGCTTTGATAGTAATGATTATTCATCTATCAAGCTTTGCATCCGATGACAGAAATATTGTATCATCTCAATTAAAATCAGTTACAGTTTACCGTTCAGGTGCTGAACTTACTCATAGTGCCTTTGCCGAACTAAAAAAAGGCAATAATGAATTAGTGATTGATAATATCAGTAATAGTATTGACATTAATAGTATTCAGATAAAATCTGCATCTGCTGTAACTGTTATGGGAATTGAATTTTCGAATAATTATTTAGTCAGTACGGAAAAATCTGTTCATAGTAAATTCTTGCAGGATTCTTTAGAACATATTCAAAGAGAATCAAAGAAAATAAATGATGCCATTATTAATGCTAATGATTTGATTGAAGTATTAAAAGCAAATCGTGATATTAAGGGATCGCAAAACGGATTAAGTGTTGCCGAGCTAATAAAGTTGATGGATTATTATAAAATAAAATTGCAAGAATTGCAATCAGAGATTAGTCAATTGCAAGAAAGGAAAAAGAAGACTGATGAAACAATAGTTGCATTAAAAAATCAATTGCAGGAGGAACAAAGAAAGAATGTTTCAACTGCCGGAAGATTAATTCTTCAACTTTCAGTTGCTATTACCGGCAAATACGATTTTTTAATTTCTTATATCGCACAGAATGCTTATTGGAAGCCATTCTATGATATTCGTGTAGATGATATTAAGAATCCGATGAAAATTATTTGCAGAGCAAAAATCACTCAAACAACTGGTATAGATTGGAAACAAGTAAAACTTTCTCTATCCACTTCATCACCTTCTCAATGGGGAAATGCACCAACAATTCAACCATGGTATTTGGGATACATTAATCCATTAAATGCAATGAATGATGCTTTGCGATTAAGAGGAGCGGCATCATTAGAAAAATCTTTGCAAGGAAAAGTTGCAGGATTAGACATGGCAAACAGTTTAGATGAAGTAGTAGTTACAGGATATGGTGCTCGTAAAGCTGCTGAAATTTCTTATGAAACAGATAAAAAAATTTCCACACCAATTTATGTAGTGAATGGAAACATTATTTCTGATTATGATTATCAAAAAATAAATCCTTCAGCGATTAAAAAAATAACAACATTAAAATCATCTCAGGCAACAGCTTTATATGGTGCACATGCAGAAGCAGGTGCAATTGTTGTTGAACTGAAGGATGGTTTGCAAGATTATATTTCTGTAGCAGATAATACACTTGATCTTTCATTTGATATTGATATACCTTATGATATACCATCAAATGGAAAAGAGCAATCTGCTGTGTTACAAACTTTAGATGTTAATACTTTGTATCAACATTATTCTATTCCTAAAATAGATAAAGATGCTTATTTGGTTGCGCAAATTCCCCAATGGTCAAAACTTAATTTATTAGCCGGAGAAGCAAATATTATTTTAGAAGGAACTTATGTTGGAAAATCTTTTATTGATCCCAATTCAATTTCTGATACTTTAAGTTTAACAATGGGAAGAGATAAACGTGTTTCAATTAAGCGTGAGAAAATATTAGACTTCAGCAGTGTAAAATTTTTAGGAAACAATAAGTTGCAAAAATTTACTTATGAAATAACAATCAAGAATAATAAAAAAGAAAACATTGAATTGATTTTGAAAGATCAGTTCCCATTATCTACAACAAAAGAAATAGAAGTTGAATTAATTGAATCAAATAGTGCTGATGTAAATACTGATACCGGAATTCTAAATTGGAAAATTAATCTTGCTGGCAGTGAAAGTAAAAAAGTAAGATTTACCTATACTGTTAAATATCCAAAAGATAAAGTTCTTAATTGGAATTGATGAATAAAACAATTTGTTGCAAAAAAAAGAAACTAGCGTGAATGAATTTGGTATAATTAAGCTTAATAATTGACGAAAATCATTTTTTTTTTTAGTTAGTCAATTGATATTTGAACTCTAATAAAATCCACAGAATTTATATCCGCAACTAACAGATGTAACGTTGATGAAGAAGGAAGCCATTTCGGGTGGGGCCGGGTGGCTTCTCTTTTTAACATAACCCCTAATAAACTTCTTACATTATTTACAGTCTTTTCATTGATTAAATTTAATTTATTGTGAAAGCAAGGTTAATAGTTTTGTTCCATTTTATAATGGCATACAATTAGCTGATTACTTCACTAAATTTTACAATTATGAAAAGATATTCCTTCATCATTTTGTTAGCATTACCTTTTTTAATGGTTGCTTGTGGTTCCCCAAAAACTTATTTTACATCAAGTATTAGGGCACAAGTTGAAAATAGCCATCAACCTTTGGAACAAATTCAATTTTATTCCGACAGAGATATTGTCTTACGTCGTGATCTTCAAACGGGTGAAACAAAAGTTACATCTGGTAAAGTAAAAATTGAACATGGGCATTATGTAAATATCATTACTTTAAAAAAGAATACACCCGGTGTTTGTACTGTTGTTAAAAATAATGTAGTAGGAATTTCATTTGAATCAGGCGAGAATAAATTTTTAAATTTTGGTAAAACAAAATTCGCTAAGCCCGATGATCCTTACAGAATTTTGGCAAATGAATGGATTAATGATTATGGTTTGATTACTTATGAAGGAAAACAATATCATATTCAATCTTCCGGGACAGAAGCAAGTATTATGATTAAAACAAAATTGCTGAAGAAATCTAAAACAGAAGAAAGAGAAATGAAAGGAAGAAAAGTTGGTGATAATAATACTTTAACAAAATAAAAAAAGAGTCCCATTTTTTGGGACTCTTTTTTTATTATTAGAATATCAATTAATATAGCTTTCTGTCGGTTCGCAAGTACAAACTAAATTTCTATCACCATGTGTATCATTAACTCTTGCAACACTTGGCCAGAATTTATTTTGTGTAACATAGTACAAAGGGAATGCAGCTTGCTTTCTTGTGTATGTATGATTCCATTCATCTGTACAAATAACAGCTTGCGTATGTGGTGCATTTTTTAAAGCATTATCTGTTTTATCAGAACTTCCATTTTCGATGGCTTTAATTTCTTCATAAATAGAAATCAATGCATCACAAAATCTATCTAACTCTGCTTTGTCTTCACTTTCTGTTGGCTCAATCATAATCGTTCCGGGAACAGGAAAGCCCATAGTTGGTGCATGAAATGAATAATCCATTAAACGTTTCGCAACATCAGATGCTTCAATACCTGTTGTAGATTTAAACGGACGTAAATCAACAATAAATTCATGCGCACATGTTCCGTTTTTTCCGGTGTATAATATTTTATAATATTTTTCCAATCTTGCTTTCATATAATTTGCATTCATAATGGCATATTCAGTTGCTTTCTTAACGCCATCATAACCTAACATTTTTATATACCCATAACTGATTAATAAAATTGATGCAGAACCGAATGGTGCTGCACTTACAGCATTATTGCCAGCTGAAGTAGAATTGAATGAATGAGATGGTAAATATTTAGCCAAATGTTTTCTCACACAAATTGGTCCAACACCAGGACCACCACCACCATGAGGAATTGCAAATGTTTTATGTAAGTTCAAATGACAAACATCTGCACCAATTGTTGCAGGAGAAGTTAGTCCAACTTGTGCATTCATGTTGGCACCATCCATATAAACTTGCCCGCCATATTGATGAACAATCTCACAAATTTCTTTAATGCCTTCTTCAAATACGCCATAAGTAGATGGATATGTTACCATCAATCCACCTAAACTATTTTTATTTTGTTCTGCTTTTAATTTTAAATCAGAAATATCAATTGTTCCATCTTCATTACTTTTTACAACCACCACTTTCATTCCCGCCATCACCGCAGATGCAGGATTGGTGCCATGTGCAGAGATTGGAATCAAAACAACATTTCTATGTGCATTGTTATTTGCTTTGTGATAACCCATAATAGTTAATAATCCTGCATACTCACCTTGTGCACCACTATTGGGTTGCAAACTGCATGCATCAAAACCGGTTATCTCACATAAATAATCTGATAATTCATTAATTATTTTTTTATACCCCAATGATTGTTCTGCAGGAACAAATGGATGAAGTTTACTAAACTCAGGCCAACTTACAGGAATCATTTCAGTAGCTGCATTTAATTTCATGGTGCAGCTACCCAATGTTATCATGCTTGTGTTTAAAGAAAGATCTTTATTCTCTAATTGTTTTAAATAACGCATCATCTGACTTTCGCTGTGATGTGTATTGAAAACAGGATGCGATAAATATTTTGATGTACGTGTTGCAAACGAAGGGATAGAGGTTAATACATCATCACTATCAAAAGAAACTTCAGATTCACTCTTGCCTAATGATTCTGCAAAAATAAATGCAATGTCTAAAATATCTTTTTGAGTTGTTGTTTCATCCAATGAAATGATCACATGTTTATCATCAACATAGCGAAAATTTGTTTGATGTTTTTCTGCGATTGATTTTATTGATGAAGCATCTGCTTTAATTTTTAATGTATCAAAATAAAATTCATTTGAATTTTCAAAGCCTAAAGCATTCAATTCGTTAGACAAAGTTTGTGCTAACAATGCAACTCGCGATGCAATTTTTTTCAAGCCATCTGGCCCATGATACACTGCATACATTGCTGCCATATTTGCTAATAATGCTTGCGCTGTACAAATATTTGATGTTGCTTTTTCACGTTTGATATGTTGTTCTCTTGTTTGCAAAGCCATACGCAGTGCACGATTGCCTTGAGCATCAATACTAACACCAATTAATCTTCCGGGCATGCCGCGTTTGAATTCATCTTTCGTTGCAAAGAAAGCAGCGTGTGGTCCGCCAAAACCTAATGGCACACCAAATCGTTGTGCAGAGCCAATAGCCACATCAGCACCTAATTCTTTTGGAGGTGTTAATAATGTTAATGCCAATAGATCTGTTGCCATCACAATATATCCATTGATTGAATGAACATGACTAACGAATGAACGATAATCTTCAATAGAACCATTGTTGTTTGGATATTGAATGATTGCGCCAAAATAGGTTTCATCTAATGATGCATTTTTATAATCACCAAAAACTAATTCAATATTAATAGGTGTAGCACGTGTGATTAATAAATCTTTTGTTTGAGGAAAGATGTCATTATCAACAAAGAACTTTTTCTTGTCAATTTTATTGATATGATGAAATAACATTGCCATTGCTTCTGCAGCAGCTGTTGCTTCATCCAATAAAGACGCATTCGAAATTTCAAATCCTGTTAAATCAGAAATCATTGTTTGATAATTCAATAAACTTTCTAAACGACCTTGCGAAATTTCTGCCTGATAAGGTGTGTATTGCGTATACCAGCCCGGATTTTCAAAAACATTGCGGAGAATAACGCTTGGTGTAATAGTATCATAATAACCCTGACCGATATATGTTTTATATAATTTATTTTTTGCTGCCACTTGTTTCAATTCATTCAAATATTCAAACTCACTCATGGCAGTCGGAAGATTTAAATCCTTATGTAAATGAATAGCAGCTGGAACAGTTTTATTAATTAATTCTTCCATGCTTGAAACGCCAATAGTAGCAAGCATTTGAGCTGTATCGGTTTCATTCGGACCAATATGTCTTCTTTGAAATTCTTTGGATTGATGTTGAAACAAATTCATTAGATATACGATTTAAAGGAACGATTTCTAAAAAAAATAACGCGGCAAAGGTAAGGCGATGCAGTTGTATAAACGTTGTTTTAAAAAACCTGTTAATACAGTGTGCAATGAATTATTTTTCTATTTCTTTTTGCCGTAATTCTTCACTGGTCAAGCGGCTACCATCATGACTCCAACCAGGTGGACCAAATAAATATTGCATTCTTTGTTTGATGGTAATATTTTTTTGAAAAACATCTTTTGCAATTGCTTTCCATTCATGAAAAACAATATTGATGGCATTTGGGTTTTCTAAATTTTTTGTCAAGCCATAATGAATGGGTTGATATTCTTCCACAGATAATTCTTTTTGAAAAGTGCCAAATAATTTATCCCAAATAATTAAAAACATACCCATATTCTTATCTAAATATTTTGGATTGCTTCCATGGTGTACACGATGATGTGATGGCGTAACAAAAATATATTCCATCCATCCCATTTTATTGATCAATTCCGTATGAACAAAAATTCCCCATATCTGTGTGGCCGAATAAATTAAGGCAATATCAATTGGTTTAAAACCAAAAAAAGCTAAAGGAATAAAATAAATAAAACGATACAATGGTTGAAACACAGAAGAACGAAATCCAACAGTAAAATTAAATTTTTCTGAACTGTGATGTGTTACATGCGTTGCCCAAAAAAAACGTATTTCATGATCAAAGCGATGCAACCAATAATACAAAAAATCTTCTCCTAACAATAAAATCAACCAATACGCAAATCCTTTCTGCCATTGAATTACAGCATGTATAAAAAAGTATTGTAAAATAGTTAATGATACAACACGAAATATTAAATCAATTCCTGCATTCAATAACATTAAATAAACATTGGCAGCAGTATCTTTTAAAGTGTAGGCTTTTTTATGCTGCAGATGAGTGAGCAATAATTCAATTCCAATAATTATAAAATAAAAAGGAGTTGAAACTAACAATAACCATTGTTCTCTGATGTCATCCATTTGTTTCTGTTATCTTTGAATGAATTACAAAGAAACAATAACTGAAGCAAAATTTTATAAATCGTTTGTTCAATAATGAATGAAATTAAATTAGACAATTGGCAAAAAAGAAGTGCTGAACATCAAAAGCCATACAAAAATTTTTTGCAACGTGCCAATAAAAATAAAGTTTTAAAGCAATTGCCCGATTTTCATGAAGAAGCATTTAGCAAGATTGATTGTTTACAATGTGCAGCTTGTTGTAAAAATTATTCTCCACGTTTTAAAACGCCCGATATTAAACGAATAAGCAAGCATTTGAAAATGAAAGAAAGTGATTTCATTGAAAAATATTTGCAATTGGATAATGATGGTGATTATGTTACCAATATAAATCCTTGTCCTTTTTTAGGAGAAGATAATTTTTGTTCTATTTATGGTGAACGACCAAGTGATTGCCATCGTTTTCCTTACACGGATGAAGATGTAATTTTAAAACGACCACAAATCACTTTAAAAAATTCTACTTTTTGTCCGGCTGTTTATTTTGTTTTAGAACGATTGATTGAAAATAAATAATTAAATCAATTCGCTGTAAGCCGCTTCCAGATTAGATTGTATGCGTTTCATTTCATCGGTCCATTCGCCAACATTCGGTATGCTTGTTATTTTTAAAATATCCTCTTTCGATTTACCATCTTTTATTTGTAGACCAACAAACTGTAATAGTTGTTCAATATAATGCTGCATTTTTTTCAACTCTTCTTTACCTCCGGTAACAATATTTTTACTGCCATGACCAAAAACAAATAAAGTATCATTATCAAAATGTTTAATTGTTTTATCCAAAACGGTTATCCAACTTTTAAAAGATGCACCGGCAGGTTTATCAATGTATGGATACATTTTATTAAACATTAAATCACCAACGTGCGCAATGTTTGCATGTTCAAAATGAATGATGGCATCACCATTGGTATGACCGGCACCATAGTAATATGCTTTAATTTTTTCATCGCCAACTTTCACTTTCCAAGTATCTTTAAATGTTACATCCTGAAATAATTGTTTGTCTTCCGATTTTTGGTCTGCCGCAACTTTTTTATAATTTAATAAACAATTCTCATGACCAACTACATGTTCCACTAATCCTTTAAAAGCAATATTGCCGCCGGTATGATCGCCATGATGATGCGTGTTGATCAATAATTTAAAAGGTTGTGTATTTTCTTTTTTTAATTCATCAATTAAATGTTTTGCCTGATCGGGAAATTCAGAATCAACAACAACTATTCCTTCTTTTGAAATATAATATACAATGGTGCCGCCGCGTTCGGTAAAAAAGCCAACATTATTTCTTAATAATGTTAATTTATACGCAGGTTGTTGAAGTAAAGATGCTAATAACTCTTTCGATGAAAGCATTAATAAACCTGATGTTAATGCTGTGTTACGGATAAATTGACGGCGTTGCATATTTTTTGTTTTAGAATGAATTCAAGATAGAAAAACTTATTTGATAAAATAAATTATTTTATTAAGCTGGCATTTGTAATGCTATGATGCTTTTGTTGCTTACATCTTACAGACTTGTTTATTCTTTAAGTAAAATACAAATCTCGAGGTTTAAAATCATAACGAATTCGTTATAAGTTAGCTATTATTTTCTGAGTTTATATTATAAAGAATATCTTTATTTTAAAGAGTTCTTATGCATATCAAATAGTATTTCATTACTTACTTTAAAATTATTAAGATGCAAAGACTATTTCTTTTTTTGATTATTCTGTTGGTGTTTTCAAGAAAAGTTGAAAGCCAACTTAATTCAAACGATTCAATAAATGGGCGATTAAAAATATCTAAGTATTCCTATTTAGT
>CAILAF010000192.1 GCA_903832075.1 uncultured Chitinophagaceae bacterium | reverse complement strand
GAAGCTTTTGCAGAGCTCTGCCTAGCCACTCGGCCACAGGACCAATTGATTGCGAAAATAACACAACACAACTAAACACAAAACTATAATTTTACAATCTTAAAATTTTGTCATGAATAAAATTGCAGAATCGGAATTAATTATTAATAGTCGCGGTGCAGTTTATCATATTGATTTACGTGCAGAGGAATTAGCAGATACAGTTATTACCGTTGGTGATCCTGACCGTGTTGCTGTTATATCGAAGCATTTCGATAAGATTGAAATAAAACGCCAGCATCGCGAATTCGTTTCTCACACAGGTTATATCGGTAAAAAAAGAATCACTGTTATTTCAACAGGTATTGGTCCTGATAATATTGATATTGTATTAAATGAATTGGATGCAGTAAAAAATATTGATTTTGAAACAAGAACCATAAAACCAAATCATTCGGCATTAGCCATTATTCGTTTAGGAACTTCCGGTGCATTACAAGAAGATATTCCGATTGATAGTTTGGTAGCTGGAACACATGGTTTGGGTTTGGATAATTTATTGCATTACTATCAATTTAAAATGAATAATGAAGAAGAACAGTTGTTGCAACAATTTATTGCACACACACAATTAAGTGGCAGTATTCAACCGTATATATCCAGTTGCAGTGCAGCCATTATTAAACATTTTGTAAAAGGTTTTCATCAAGGCATAACCGTTACCTGTCCTGGATTTTATGGTCCGCAGGGAAGAGTTTTGCGTTTAGGCTTATCGAATCCTTTTTTAGTTGAAAGATTAAGCAGCTTTCATTTCGGCAATCATCGAATCAGTAATTTTGAAATGGAAACAAGTGCTATTTATGGTTTAGGAAAATTATTAGGTCATCATTGTTTAAGTGTAAATGTGATTGTCGCTAATAGAGTTAGAAAAGAATTCAGTAAAGATGGTGCAGCGGCAATTGAAAAAATGATTAGTACTTGTTTAGGAGTTATTGAAGGCATGTAAGAAACGTGAGTCGAAAATCGGAAATCGCAAGAATCTATACTTAATAATCTGATGCTTAAATTGTCTCACAAAAATTTAGATGTTTATAAAATTTCATTGAAACTGGTTGAAGAAGTGTACAAGATAACAGAAAATTATTCAGTGAATGAAAGGTATGTTTTAACAACTCAATTACGAAGAGCAGCTATTTCTGTTTGTAGCAATATTCCAGAAGGCTGCGCAAGAAAATCAAAACTTGAAAAACACAGGTTCTTCGAAATATCACGGAGCTCTCTTGTTGAGATTTATACACAAATTGAAATATCTTTAATACTGAAATATTTACAAAATAATGAAACCACAGTATTGGAAAACTATTTAGAACGTTCGTTTATGATGTTGAGTAAATTGATGGAAACAACAACATAACTTGCGATTCACGATTAACGCTTTACGAACTATGCAATTAACATTCTACAAATATCAAGGCACCGGAAATGATTTTATCATCATTGATAATAGAAAAGGAAATATTGATCTATCATTAAAACAGATCAACCATTTATGTGATAGAAAATTTGGTATTGGTGCAGATGGATTAATGTTATTGAATTTAAAAGATGGTTTTGATTTTGAAATGAAATATTACAATGCGGACGGAAAAGAAAGCAGCATGTGCGGTAATGGCGGCAGATGTTTATCGAAGTTTGCTTTTGATATGGGCATCAAAAAAGATAAATACAAATTCATTGCCATTGATGGTGAACATGAATCTGAATTTGAAACTGATGGTATTATTGATTTGAAGATGAATGATGTAAACTCAATTGTAAAATATCATGGCGATTATATTTTAAATACCGGCTCACCGCATTTTATTAAAGTAGTGGGTAATGTGATGGAAAAAGATGTTTTAAAAGAAGGTCATGAAATACGCTACAGCAAAGACTTTGCAGAGGAGGGAATAAATGTAAACTTTGTTGAACAAACAGATGAAGATAAAATTATTGTTCGCACATACGAACGAGGAGTAGAAAATGAAACTTTAAGTTGCGGTACCGGTGTTACTGCATCTGCATTAGTATTTGCACATAATGAAAGAGGATTTAACAGAATTGAAGTAACAACTTTAGGCGGGCATTTAGCTGTTGAGTTCGAAAAAGTTGGTGACGAAACCTTTAATGATATTTGGCTTTGCGGTCCTGCTGAATTTGTTTTTAAGGGCGAGATAACTATATAAATTCCCCATTTTTCATCAATTTAATTCTTCATTAACCAATACAAACAATCATGAACACCAAAAGCACTAAGATCATTTTCTGGATATTTACTATCCTTGTTGGATTTACTACTATTCCTGCTATTTTTTTTATGAATAGCCCTCAATCAACTGAAGGGATGAAACATTTAGGAGTTCCAATTTGGCTGGCAAACGAAATTAGTATCGGCAAATTCATTGGCGGGTTAATATTATTACTTCCCTTTATCCCGAAAAGATTAAAAGAATGGACTTATGTAGCAATTGGTATTGATATGATTTCTGCACTAGTTGCAAAAATTACTATAGATGGATTTAATGATCCAACCACTTATGGGCCATTAGTCGCTTTTGTTTTCTTGCTTATATCTTATCTTACGTATCACAAATTGCAATCTTCAAAGGAAAAATAGTATCATGTTAAAGAATGTGAAAAATGTTGATGAATATATAGCTCTTCAACCGCTTGCCATTCAGGAAAGATTGCATCAGTTAAGAAAACTGATCAGGGATACTGCACCCTTGGCTAAGGAAGTCATCAGCTATAATATGCCTGCCTATAAATTGAATGGCATGTTGCTCTATTTTGCTGCGCATACAAATCATATTGGCTTATATCCAACGGCATCAGGCATTGCAGCGTTTCAAAAAGATTTGGCAAAATATCAAACATCAAAAGGAACCGTTCAATTTCCTCATAATAAATCAATTCCATTTCCTTTAATAAAGAAGATAATAAAATTCAGAGTACAGGAGAATATAGAAAAGGTAAAATCAAAAAAGAAAAAATAAATCTATGCAAAAAATAACTCCATTTCTTTGGTTCAATGATAATGCTGAAGAAGCTATGCATTTTTATACCTCTGTATTTAAAAATGCCAAGATCATTCATGCGATGAAACATGCTGATGGAAAAGTTTTTGGTGGTGCTTTTGAAATTGAAGGAAATGAATTCAAAGTATTGAATGGTGGTCCACAATTTACCTTCACACCTGCTATTTCACTTTTTGTTAATTGTGAAACACAAGAAGAAGTAGATACATTATGGGAAAGGCTTTCAGAAGGAGGTGAAAAAATAAATTGTGGTTGGTTAAAAGATAAATATGGTATTTCGTGGCAAATCATTCCTTCAATTTTAGGAAAATATTTAAGTGACTCAAACCCTATTAAATCAAGAAATGTAATGCAGGCAATGATGAAAATGAAAAAAATCATCATCAGCGACTTGCAAGCAGCTTATGATAAAGAATAATTTAAAAACATCACAATGCCATTATTTAATGTAAGAGTATATGGAATTTTATTAGATAGTAATAAAAGAATTTTAGTTAGTGATGAATTTATTCGCGGCAATTATTTTACTAAATTTCCAGGTGGTGGATTGGAATTTGGTGAAGGCACCAGAGATTGTTTAAAAAGAGAATTTAAAGAAGAAACTAATTTAGATGTAACGATCGGCGAACATATTTACACCACTGATTTTTTTCAGATATCCGGATTTAACCATAAAGATCAGATTATTTCTATTTATTATTTTGTTCATACAACAGAACCAATAAATTTAATTACTCAGTCCACTCCTTTTAATTTTCAACCTAAACAAATTGCCGATCCAAAAGGTGAAAGCGAAGTTTTTAGATGGATTGAATGGAATGATTTAAATGAAAATACTGTTTCCTTACCAATTGATAAAGTTGTTGCGCAATTATTAAAAGAAAAATTTTAATGAAATAGCATAATTAATTGTACAATTAAAAATAGAAAATTAGTTACTAAAAGCCATGCTGGTATTGAGTTTACTTTCTTGCTCAAAAAAAGTATCCCAATAAAAATGTTTAGAACAAAATTTAATATCGGTGCAGAAAACCCTAAAATGATTATATAATTATTGATATCCTGATTGTGAAAAAAATCTTTTGTTCTGGCAATAATCATGCAAATCAAAAACAAAATATTACACAATAAAGCCACTCTTGAAAGAAATAAAAGTATTCTCATAAAAAATTTAGTTCAAAATAGCATTAATTTGCTGTCATTATAAAATTTGAGTAATGAAAAATTTTCAATGGAAATCCCTCCTGCCACATTTAATTGCCATTATTGTATTTGCTTTGGTTGCAACAATTTATTGCAAGCCG
>CAILAF010000191.1 GCA_903832075.1 uncultured Chitinophagaceae bacterium | reverse complement strand
CGATAATATTTTTATGGCAAGCACTTACGATGAAGGTGAATCATGGAGAAAATGGCACGGTGTGCTTGATGTTTTAACTGTAAAAGAAAAAGGAGAAGCTTTCTTTGCATCAAGTGGGACAAATATTAAAAATTCTAACAGTGGAATGTTTTTCGTATCCGGTGGCAAACAATCTAATATTTACAATTGGGAAGATATTGTTATACAAGAAATACCTATAACAAAAGGAACAAATTCTACCGGCGCAAATTCAATTGATATTTATAAAAACAAAGGAGTCATTGTTGGCGGAGATTTTTCAAAAGATACTATTAGCAATAATAATTGTGCATTATTTACCTATGCTAAAGAGAAATTCACATTCACCATTCCTCAAACTCCACCACACGGTTATAGAAGTTGTGTAATTTATATTAATGAAAAACAATTAATCACTTGTGGTACAAGCGGCGTAGATATTAGTAATGATGGTGGTAATAATTGGCAATTAATTTCTAACGAAAGTTTTCATGTAGTACAAAAATCCAAAAAAGGTAATGCTGTTTATTTGGCAGGCACAAAAGGAAGAGTTGCAAAATATTTTGAAAAATAATTTTTAACCGATTAAACCTGCGCCGTAATGCAAAGTCATAATTGCAGTTTTTATGCAGCAGGGTTAAATACAGGCACTTCGTTTTCGAAGTGCCTTTTTATTTTTTAAATGCAAAATATACAGCTCCTAAAATAAAAGCAAAACTGATGAGATACTTATAATGAAAAGGTTCTTTTAAATACAAAACAGCAAAAAAGGAGAAAATAACTATCGTTATTACTTCCTGAATGATCTTTAATTGAAATCCGTTCCAACCGCTTATATAACCCATTCTGTTTGCAGGTACAGTTAAACAATATTCAAAAAAAGCAATACACCAACTTATTAAAATTGCTTTCCATAATGGAATACCGGTAGCTTTCAAATGCCAATACCAAGCAAAAGTCATAAAGACGTTTGAAAATAAAAGCAGAATAATTGTCCTCATTGTTAAAACATTTTTTGCAAAATACTGTAATAAGTACAGTACATTAGTAAAAAGATTGACAGTTTGCCATTTGAAAAAATTCAGCACAAAACTTGTAATAGTATCAGCAAATGGATAACATAAAAAAATTTCAGGCAATCATTCACTTTACGATGGACGAACAATTTATGTCGTTTGTTCCTCCACATCGTACGTATATTAATTTTTTAATCAACAAAGGCGTAATTGACAGTTATGCCGTTAGTATGGAATCACAAACTTGTTGGATAACAATCAATGCAGAATCGAAAGAAGCAGTAGATCAATACTTGGTAAAAACACCTTTATACAAATACTGGACTTACGAAATTGAAGAGCTATTTGTATATGATAGCCAGCATTATCGTTTACCTTCTGTACAGTTAAATTAAAAATATTTTTGGCTATTATCTTTCAGCACCTATTTTTGCACTCCCAAACAAATCGGGAAAAGGGAGTTTAGCTCAGTTGGTTTAGAGCATCTGCCTTACAAGCAGAGGGTCGGCGGTTCGACCCCGTCAACTCCCACAAAGCCTTCGAATTTTTCGAGGGTTTTTTTATTTTTGTTCATTCATGAACTTTCATGTTTACATATTATTTTCAAAGCTTGCTGATAAATTTTATATTGGTTTTACAGGTGGCAACTTATTGGAAAGACTTAGAAAGCACAACTCAAATCATAAAGGTTTTACCGGAAAAATTAATGATTGGAAAATTGTTTATACAGAAATGTTTGAACAAAAAAATAGTGCAATGAAAAGAGAATTAGAAATAAAAAATTGGAAAAGCAGAATCAAAATCCAGAAGCTCATTGGTTTATAGCATCCCGACCTT
>CAILAF010000190.1 GCA_903832075.1 uncultured Chitinophagaceae bacterium | reverse complement strand
GCTCATTCATCACCCAAATTAATTGATGATATTTTTAGTATCACTAATTGTCCATTGATTGTATCGCACACAGGTGTAAAAGGTATTTGTGATAATATCCGTAATTTATCTGATGCACAAATTATAGAGATTGGTAAAAGAAATGGATTGATTGGAATTGGTATGTGGGATGCTGCGGTTTGTGGAACTGATGCTGAAGCAACAGCAAAGTCAATTAAATATGTTGCTGATAAAATTGGCGTTGATAAAGTTGCAATGGGATCTGATTTTGATGGTGCTATTGAAGCGAGTTATGATATTACCGGTTTTCCAATGATTGTGAATGCCTTACTGAAAGAGGGTTTCAACAGAACTGATATTGAAAAAATAATGGGTGGAAATATTCGTGATTTTTTATTGAAGAATTTACCCAAAGAATAATGAAACAAAGAATTGCACATATTGCTTTAGTAGTGGAAGATTATGATGAAGCCATCAAATTTTATACAGAAAAATTAAACTTCATTTTAATTGAAGATACCCCATTGAGTGAAACTAAACGGTGGGTTTTACTAAAACCATCCGGTTCTGATGGTTGTTGTTTATTGTTTGCAAAAGCAGCTAACACAGAACAACAAACCAGAATCGGTAATCAAACAGGTGGAAGAGTATTTTTATTTTTATATACAGATGATTTTAAAAGAGACCATACAAATATGATGGCAAAAGGAATTGAATTTGTAAGAACACCAGTAAAAGAAGAATATGGAACAGTGGCAGTGTTTAAAGATTTATATGGTAATCTTTGGGATTTGATTGAGCCATCCAACAAACAACTTCTTTAAATCATTTTCATTCATCATCATTCCTTATCTTCCATTTCCAAACTTAAAAAAATGAGAAAATATTTTATTGTTATTGTAATTTTTTTGTTTTCATCTTTTCAAATTCAATCACAAAATTTACCCGCTAATTATGAACAATTAATAAAAAATGAAACTCCAAAATTAATTCAATGGAGAAGAGAAATTCATCAAAATCCTGAACTTTCTAATCGCGAATTTAAAACGCAACAAAAAATTGCTGATCATCTAAAATCATTAGGTATTGAAATCAGATTGCTTGCAAAGACAGGCGTAGTGGGTGTTTTAAGAGGTGGTAAACCCGGTCCGGTTGTTGCCTTGCGTGCAGATATTGATGCATTACCTGTTGAAGAAAGAAATAATCTTCCTTTTAAATCAACTGTAAAAGCAGAATATTTAGGTAACACTGTTTCGGTCATGCATGCATGCGGACATGATTCGCATATTTCTATGTTGATGGGAACAGCTGAAGTATTAAGTAAAATGAAAAATGATGTTCCCGGCACTGTTGTATTTTTATTTCAACCGGCGGAAGAAGGAACACCCGGTACTGAAGAAGGTGGTGCACCATTAATGATTAAAGAAGGTGCATTGGATAATCCTAAAGTAGATGTTGTTTTTGGATTGCATATTGAAGACTGGGGCGATCTTGGAAAAATTTATTATAAGTCAGGATCTTTCATGGCATCATCCGATTGGTTTACCATTAAAGTGAAAGGTCAGCAAAGTCATGGTGCTGAACCATGGAAATCTATTGATCCAATTGTTACTTGCTCAGAAATTATTAATGCATTGCAAACTATTGTCAGCAGACAAATGAATATCATTGAAGCGCCTGTTGTTATTTCTGTTGGAAAAATTAATGCCGGTGTTCGACCTAATATAATTCCTGAAACTGCTGTGATGGAAGGAACTATCAGAACATTGGATAGTAAAATGCAAAATGATGTGCATGAACGAATGAAACGTATTGTACAAAAAATTGCTGAAGCAAATGGTGCAACTGCAGAAATAAATATTGAAACAAAAACGCTGGTTACCTATAATGATCCTGCATTAGTAACTCAATCATTATCATCTTTACAAAAAGCGACAGGTGGAGAAAATAATGTAATTAATTATCATTGGGTAACCGGCGCTGAAGATTTTTCTTATTATGGAACGAAAGCACCTTCCTTCTTTTTTTATTTAGGAGCCAGAGATCCAAAGACAAAAATGGAGGCGGCACCGGCACACCACACTCCTGATTTTTATATTG
>CAILAF010000189.1 GCA_903832075.1 uncultured Chitinophagaceae bacterium | reverse complement strand
GTTAATAAAAAAAGAAATGAGTAATAGAGTGGCCATATTTAGGAAGGAACATTTTAATGCGGCACATCGCTTGCATAATAAATTATGGAGCGATGAAAAAAACAAAGAAATTTTTGGCTTATGCAATAACAAAAATTTTCATGGACATAATTATGAATTAATTGTAAAAGTTATTGGCAAGGTGAATGAGGAAACCGGTTTTGTATTGGATATGAAATTGTTGAGTGATTTAATTAATGAAGAAGTGATACAAAAATTTGATCATAAAAATTTAAACTTAGATATTCCTGAATTTTTTACTTTAAATCCAACAGTTGAAAATATAGCTATTGTAATTTATAATTTACTGAGAACAAAACTGGATATGGATTTGGAACTTAAAATAAAATTATATGAAACAGAACGAAACTTTGTTGAATATCCAGCTTAATGATAATAATAAACTTGAGTTAAGTGATATTCTGATTGATGAAATGGGCGATAATCATGTAAGCACTTCGGTTGATACACCTTTGCGTGCAGATGCTTTTGCCTTAAGTGATGCAGAAAAGATTCATGCAATTGAAAAACATTTTCGCAGCATAATGGAAATTATGGGATTGGATTTAAATGATGATAGTTTGAAAGGAACGCCTAAGCGTGTTGCAAAAATGTATATCAACGAAATTTTTAGCGGATTAAATCCTGCAAATAAACCGGACATTGCATTGTTTGAAAATAAATACAAGTACAATGAAATGTTGGTTGAAAAAAATATTTCATTCTATAGTAATTGTGAACATCATTTTGTGCCTATCATTGGAAAAGCGCATGTGGCTTACATTAGCAACGGACAAGTTATTGGTTTAAGCAAGTTGAATAGATTAGTGGAATATTTTGCAAAACGTCCGCAAGTGCAGGAAAGATTAACCATGCAAATAGGAAAGGAGTTGCAAAAAATATTGGGAACAGAAAGTGTTGCTGTTGTAATCGATGCAAAACATTTATGTGTGGCAAGTCGTGGTGTGGAAGATGATACTTCGTCAACTGTTACTGCGTTTTATGGCGGGCAATTTAAGGATGATAATATTAAAGATGAATTTTTAAGATACTTAGAATTGAATACGCAGTTTTAGTTTACCTAATTTTGTTGTAATGTAAAACCCTGATAAACTTTATTATCAGGGTTTTTCTTTTATTTTTGAATACTAACAAAACTTATATGAGTAAACATGCATTCATCTTTCCCGGACAAGGTTCACAATTCAGCGGCATGGGAAAAAATTTATACGAGAATAATATTGTTGCAAAAGAATTATTTGAAACTGCAAATAACATTCTTGGTTTTAGAATAAGTGATATTATGTTTTCGGGAACTGATGAACAATTAAAACAAACCAATGTAACACAACCTGCAATTTTTTTACATTCTGTAATTGCATATAAAACGTTGAATGATGCAAAACCTGATATGGTGGCAGGTCATTCGCTTGGAGAATTTTCTGCATTGGTTGCCAACAACACTTTGCAATTTGAAGATGCATTGAAATTAGTAATCATTCGTGCAAATGCTATGCAAAAAGCATGTGAACAAAATCCTTCAACAATGGCAGCAGTATTGGCTTTGGCAGATGATAAGGTTGAAGAAATTTGTGCTGCAATAACAAACGAAACAGGTGAAATAGTTGTGCCAGCTAATTATAATTGTCCGGGTCAATTAGTAATTAGCGGTTCATTAAAAGGAATTGAAATTGCGTGTGAAAGAATGAAAGCAGCGGGTGCAAAACGTGCATTGGTATTACCTGTTGGTGGTGCATTTCATTCGCCATTAATGTTATCTGCAAAAGAAGAATTAGCAGCAGCTATTGAATCAACAACATTTAATATTCCATCTTGTGCGGTATATCAAAATGTTGTGGCTAAAGCTGTAACTGATGCAACAGACATAAAAAAGAATTTAATTGATCAATTAACCGGTGCTGTTAGATGGACACAATCTGTGCAAGCAATGGTTGCAGATGGCGCAACACATTTTACAGAAGTTGGTCCTGGTAAGGTTTTGCAGGGATTGGTACAAAAAGTT
>CAILAF010000188.1 GCA_903832075.1 uncultured Chitinophagaceae bacterium | reverse complement strand
TTATTTAGTTTTATTATATGCAATCAACAAAAAAAATGACTAAAGCGGTAAAAATAGTTTGGCGAATATTTTTCATTGGCCTTGCATCATTTATTTTATTTCTTTTTTTATGTAATTGGGGTGTATTTGGAAAAATGCCTTCAATAGAAAATATACAAAATCCTACTGCATCATTGTCCAGTCAGGTATATGCACAAGACGGCACATTGATGGGAAAATATTATTTAGAAGATAGAATTAATGTAGAATATAAAGATATCAGTCAAAATATTGTTCATGCTTTAGTGGCAACAGAGGACGAACGTTTTTATGATCATAGCGGAATTGATCTTCGCTCAATCATGCGTGCTGTAAAGGGTTTGGGAAGAGAAGGTGGTGCAAGTACCATTACCATGCAAACAGCAAAAAATTTATTTACAGAAAACTGGGCAACAAAAAATTTTTTATTGCGTGCCATTCAAAAAATAAAAGAAGCCATTATTGCTGTTAAGTTGGAAAGAAATTTTACAAAAGATGAAATCATTACACTTTACTTGAATACTGTTGAATATGGAGACCATGTATATGGCATTCGCAATGCAGCAAAAACTTTTTTTCAAAAAGAACCTGATAGAGTTGACATTAATGAAGCAGCATTATTAGTAGGTATGGTTAATGCACCATCCATGTATAATCCACGTCGTAATCAAAAAAAAGCTTTTGAAAGAAGAAATACTGTTTTAGAACAAATGGTGCGCAATAAATTTTTAAACGAAGAAGAAGCAAATAAATTAAAAATAAAACCAATTGAACTTAATTATAAAAAATTAGATGAAACAGCAGGACTTGGTCCATACTTCAGAATGATATTGGGAGAAGAAATGAAAAGGTGGTGCAAAGAACATAAAAAAAATAATGGAGATTATTATGACCTCTATCGAGATGGTTTAAAAATTTATACAACCATCAATCCTCGAATGCAGATATATGCCGAAGAGGCTGTGGCAAAGCATATGAGCTATATGCAGCAATTATTGAATTTACAAGACGATATAAAAAAAGGAG
Organism: uncultured Chitinophagaceae bacterium; assembly: GCA_903832075.1. Lineage (GTDB taxonomy): Bacteria > Bacteroidota > Bacteroidia > Chitinophagales > Chitinophagaceae > CAILAF01. The sequence continues at coordinate 12,509 of CAILAF010000188.1, read as the reverse complement.
TTATTTGGAAAGGACATGAAAATGTAATTGAAGCATCCATTAAATTAAGTGAGCGCTGGAAAAACTCTCGAAAAGATGGAATGAAAGATGATGAGATTCGTAAATCATTTAATGTGCCCACACACATGAAAGTGTTTGCATGGAATAATAATCGGGAAAAAGATACAGTGATGACGCCTTATGATTCTGTAAAATATTGCAGACAAATGATGCAAGCCGGTTTTACTGTTGTTGATCCGTTAAGCGGCGAAGTAAGAGCTTGGGTTGGTGGAATTGATTTTAAAAACTTTAAACTCGATCATGTAAATTATAATACTAAACGTCAAGTTGGTTCAACCATGAAACCATTGTTGTATAGTTTAGCGATTGAAGAAGCTGGCTTCACTCCTAACACAATAGTATATGATGAACAACAAAGTTTTGGTGCTTATGGTTTAGTGCCTGCAACAACTACATCATGCACCGGCGCAGCAATGCCAATGGCTGAAGCATTAGCATTTTCACGCAACTGTGCAACAGCTTATGTAATGAAACAATTAGATGGCACTGGTAATAATGCTGCAAAACGTTTTGCAAATTTCTTAAATACAAAATGTGGATTGTTAACTAAAATAGATCCGCATCCATCTATTGCAATTGGTTCTTGCGAAATTTCTTTATACGAGATGATGCAAGCCTACAGCATGTTTCCGGGCAGAGGATTTAATGTAAAACCATTATTCATTTTGCGCATTGAAGATAGAAATGGTAATACATTAGAATCATTTGTCCCGCAACGTAAAGAAGTGATCAGCGATGTAACTGCTTATTCTGTTATAAAAATGATGCAAGGTGTTGTTGAATTTGGAACTGCAAGAAGATTGAAACAAGCATTTAATGTAACAGGAGAGATTGCTGGCAAAACCGGAACAACCAATGATAATAGTGATGCATGGTTTATGGGATATACACCACAACTATTAGGTGGTGTATGGGTTGGTTGTGATGACAGATTTATTAGATTTAAAAAAGATGATTGGAATGCGCAAGGCGCAAGAGCTGCAATGCCTATATGGGCATATTTTTATGAAAAAGTTTTAGCCGATAAATCGTTATTAGGAATTGATCCAAATGCAACATTTGTAAAACCTGAAATAATGACCAATGATATTCAGTTTGATTATCTGAATAATATTTCTCCAAAATTAGATGCCGAAGGAGAAGATATGGGCAACGGTTCTTCAAAAGATTATGATATTCCTGCAAATATTAAACCTGAAAATATTGCACCCGAATCTCAATTTGTTGATACAACAAAAAAAACAAATCTTCCAAAACCTAAGCAGGAAAAGCCTTTAACACCACCTGCTAATACACCACAACAACAACCAAAAGCGGTAATGCCAAAGAAGAGCGGAACAAAATAGTTGACTTACAAGATTCAAGTTGCAAGTAACAACAGTTGATAATGAAAAATTATTTATAATCATGCATCTAAAAGAAATAATTATAAAATGGGTAGAAGCATTCAATAAAGTTGATATTGATGGTTTGATGAATTTATATGATGATGAAGCTATTAATCATCAAGTAGCAAATGAACCTTTAATTGGTAAAGTTGCCATTAAACAAATGTTTGAACAAGAATTTGCGCAGACAAAAATGGTTTGCATTATAGAAAATATTTTTGAAGAGAATGATTGGGCAATATTAGAATGGAAAGATCCTTTGGGTTTAAGAGGTTGCGGTTTCTTTCAAATCAAAAATGATAAAATTATTTTTCAAAGAGGTTATTGGGATAAATTATCTTTCTTAAGATTACATAGATTACCGATTCCGGAAAAATAAAATCATCCATTCTTTCCAGTTAACATTGGTACAAAAGAAAATAAATCGAAAGATTCTTCTTTAACAGAATCATCAGCCATTTTAGTAATACGAATCATTCGTTGAACATCGCCTTCATCAACAGGTACCACCATCATACCACCAACTTTTAATTGCTTCACTAATTTTGGCGGAATAAAAGGTGCGGCTGCTGTTATAATAATTTTATCGAATGGTGCATAGGCTTGTAATCCTTCAAACCCATCGCCGTAAAAGAATTTGATGTTAGGATATTTATTTTTAAAATAAAAATTTTTATGTGCTTCGTGTAATTTTTTTTGTCGCTCAATAGTATAAACCCATGCGCCCATTTCGGCAAGAATAGTAGATTGATAAATACTTCCTGTTCCAATTTCTAAAACTTTATCACCTTTCTTTATTTGCAATAATTGAGTTTGATAAGCAACAGTATAAGGTTGAGAAATAGTTTGTCCTTCTCCAATTGGAAAAGCACGGTCTTCATATGCAATTTTATCGAAAGCAGAATCTAAAAAAAAATGACGCGGAATATTATTGATTGCATCTAACACATTCTCATCGGTAATACCTTTTTCTTTCAACAGTTTTACCAATTGATTTCGTAACCCTTTGTGCTGATAAGTATCTTCATATTTCTTCATAAGCATTGCGAATATAATTGAAAGCAAAAAACAATCCTTCAGATTGAATACATTGTGTAAAGAAAAAAGCTGTGCAAAAATTTTGCACAGCTTTAAATTCAAGGCTTTTGATCTTATTGATAACAACAATAATTAAATTATCTATTTTTTATCCATTCACAATTTGTACCATCCATATTGCTATAATAAAAAATGCCACTTATTTTATCGTAAGTGATAGTTGTAAAACTATCAAAATCTCTCACAAAAGTAAAGTTGGAAGATTTAAACCATTTGATTTGTCGGCCATTAACTGTTTGAATTAAAAAAGTTCTATTACTTGCTATATCAGTTTGCAATGCCAAGCTAAAAGTAGCGCCACCACATGATGTTCTGTACATTCCTTCTAAAGCGGCATTTGTTACATCAACATCAAAATTCTCAATTCGCTTCATTGGATAATTGTAAGTTAAAGTAATGATTAAACTATCTCCATGCTTAACATTAAAAGAATGCTCATAATTATAATTCCTGCCGGCTTCATACATAAACAAAGCTGTTTGTTGATTATTTGCAAACAAATTTGTTTGATCTCCAGTTACTTTAACTTCATCACTTGCTAAAAATCCAACAGAATTTCTAACTACAATTTTCGCTGCAGAATTTTGAGCTAATGCATCAATTGTTACAGTACCGTTAGTACCTCTGGCAGTTTTTACACCATAATACAATGGATAATTATTTTTATTTACAGCCGAAACATACACCATGTATTTATCTTTCTTCTCGTTCTCTTCAATTTTTTGATATTTATAAGAAATTTCTAAGCCATCATTAGTGCCTATTACTTTTTCGGTTTGAGAAAAAGCAGAAGAGTTAATTAAGAATAAAAATCCAATTAGTGTTTTTTTCATAAAATTTAGTTGTTAATGAAAAATATTGCTTGATAGATAAAATAAAGTTTATTATTTCAACTGCATACTTTCAATAATACCTTTTATTTTATTTTGTAATAAAGCATACTTTTCTTCGAATTCAGTTTTATTATTCAATGTTGTTTTAACACTGAAATAAAATTTAATTTTTGGTTCGGTACCGGAAGGGCGTGCAGAAATTTTACTTCCATCTTCAGTAATAAATTGCAACACATTACTTTTTGGTAATTCAATTTTCCAGCTTTCACCAGTGATTAAATTTTTACCAACCGAAAGCTCATAATCCAATAACTGCACCACTTTGCTGCCATTGATTGATGATGGTGGATTATTACGATAACCTTCCATCATATCAGCAATTTCTTTCGAACCATTCATTCCTTTTTTGGTAATGCTGATCAATGTTTCGTAATAAAAACCATATTTAATATACAAATCAATCATCTTATCAAATAAAGTTCTTCCATTATTTTTTTCAACGGCAGCCATTTCACATAACAATGCAACAGCACTTACCGCATCTTTATCACGAACTTTATCGCCGATCATCAAACCAAAACTTTCTTCTCCCCCAACAATATAATTTTCTTTGCCTTCTTTTTCTTTTAATAAAGAAGCAATCCATTTAAAACCGGTTAATACATTATAACAAGCAACATTATTTTGTTTGGCAACTTCATTAATCATTTCGGTTGTAACAATGGTTGAAATAACCATATCGTTTGGTTTTGCAATGCCTTTATTTTTTCTTGCTTCAATCATATAAGCAAAAGCCAACACGGCTGTTTGATTGCCGTTCATTAAAACCCATTCGCCTTTATGATTTTTTACACCAACACCAACTCTATCTGCATCTGGATCTGTTCCCAATAAAATATCAGCATTTAAAAATTTTGCTTTTTGTAAACCAATACTCATTGTTTCTGTTTCTTCAGGATTCGGATATACAACCGTAGGAAAATTTCCATCAGGTGTTGCCTGTTCTTCTACAACATGAACATTGGTAAAACCAAATGCCTGCAAGACTTTCGGCACTAACATAATTCCCGTTCCATGAATTGGAGTATAAACAATTTTTAAATCATGTTGTTTAACAATTATTTCAGGATACACACTTAACTCTTTCACCATTTTAATATATTGATCATCCATTTCTTTTCCGATGATGGTAATATTTTTTTCACCACCACTCCATTTTACATCATCAACGCTTTGTATCAATTCAACTTCCTTAATTACATTTTTATCATGCGGTGGAACCAATTGTGCGCCATCATCCCAATATGCTTTATACCCATTATATTCTTTTGGATTATGTGATGCAGTACAAACCACGCCACCTTTACAACCTAAAGTACGAATGGCGAAACTCAGTTCCGGCGTGGGTCGCAGCGCTTCAAATAAAAATACTTTTATTCCATTCGATGCAAAGACATTCGCGGTTGTTTCGGCAAAAAAGCGACTATTATTTCTGCTATCATGAGCAATTGCAACTCTTATTTCCTCATTTGAAAAACTCTTTTTTAAATAATTTGCAAATCCTTGTGTGGCCATTCCGACAGTATATTTATTCATGCGATTGGTACCAACGCCCATGATACCCCGCAATCCGCCGGTACCAAATTCCAAACTTCTATAAAACGATTCTTCTAAATCGTTTGGATTTTCAAGTTTTAATTTTTCGATTGATTGTTTAGTAGCAGCATCATAATTTCCACTAAGCCATGTATCAATATTTTTTAAAGTAGAAGCATCCATAAATGTTGATGTTTTTAATTAATTGATATTTTATTCTATAACAATTTTAAGAAGATTTATTGATTTCATTCAATAACGAAAAAATAATGAAGAAAATTATCATTTATAAATAGGCACCTTCCACTTCGCCATCTTTAACTTCAACATGAATATGATCCTCTAAAGTAGTGGCAACAGATAATCCAACATAATCAGGCTTTACCGGAAATAATTTATGCATTCTTTCAACTAAGACCAAAGTTTGAACTCTTTTAGGATGAAATGCCAGCAATGGTTTCAGCGTGTACAATAAAGTTTTACCATTATTAGAAACATCATCAACAATCAACACATTCTTTTGATTGAAGTCAATTGATTTGCTTAATACAACATCAACCGGAAAATCCTTATCCAATTGTGCAGTAATTACTTCAACCGGATTGGATAAATATTTTTTTACTAATACCCCAATCTTTTCTGCAATCACAGAACCACTATTGCGAACACCAATAATCACCAACTCAGCATCATCGCCTTGCAATCGTTCTGCAACTTCTAATGCAAGCCGTTCTAACTTTTGAATCGCCTGCTCTTTAGTAAGTATATAATTTTTTTCAATCATAAAAATCTTTGTTCAAAATAAATACAAAGTTGTCAATAAATCTACGCAATTATCTTTCAACTTATCAACTATCTTAGCAGCACAAACGAGTTGTATGCAGTATATTCCTCAAATTTTATTCATTCTTATTTCCGGTATTGCCATTTATTTATTCTCTGGAAAAATTGGACAAATAAAACGAAATATTTTATTGGGAAGAGATGAAGATCTGAATAATAATTCTTCACTACGTTGGAAAAATGTTTTGTTATTAGCATTCGGGCAAAAGAAAATGTTCAAGAATCCATTAGTTGCCGTAATGCATTTTGTTATTTATGCAGGATTTATTATTGTGAATGTTGAAGTATTAGAAATATTATTGGATGGCATTGCTGGAACACATCGTTTGTTTGCAAAATTTTTGGGCGAATTATATATTTGGTTGATTAATGGTTTTGAAATTTTAGCTTTCAGTGTTTTAATCATTTGCATAATATTTTTAGTTAGAAGAAATATACTTAAGCTGAAACGCTTTGTCAGCAAGGATTTAAACGGATGGCCAAGAAGTGATGCCAATTACATTTTAATTACCGAAATTATTTTGATGAGTTTGTTTTTAAAGATGAATGCTTGCGATACTTTATTACAAGCAAGAGGTTTCGGACATTATGCAGAGCATCTTACCGGCAATTTTGCCATCTCTCATTTTTATCAACCACTTCTTAAAAATTATAGCAGTGAAACTTTAGTTGTGTTTGAAAGAATTTGTTGGTGGATGCATATTGTCGGCATTTTTGCTTTCTTAAATTATTTACCTTATTCAAAACATTTACATATTTTATTTGCATTTCCTAATGCGTATTATGCAAGATTAGAACCGCAGGGTAAAATGAAAAACATGCCCGAAATTCAAAAAGAAGTTTTGTATTCCATGCAACCTGAATTAGCACCAACAGCCGATACAGCGCAAGAGCATATAAAAAAATTCGGTGCTAAAGATGTGTTTGATTTAAGTTGGAAAAATTTATTGGATGCGTATAGTTGTACCGAATGTGGCAGATGTACTTCATCATGTCCGGCAAACATTACAGGAAAATTATTAAGTCCGAGAAGCATCATGATGAAGACCAGAGATCGTTTGGAAGAAGTAGGAAAAAATATCAATCTGAATAAAACTTTTAAAGACGATAATAAATCTTTGTTGAGAGATTATATTAGTGAAGAAGAATTGCGTGCATGCACTACCTGCAATGCATGTGTGGAAGAATGTCCGGTAAGTATTTCTCCATTGGATATTATTGTTCAATTGCGCCGTTATTTAATTATGGAAGAAAGCAATGCACCGCAAGAATGGAACAGCATGTTTAGCAGTATTGAAAATAATTTTGCACCATGGAAATTATCACCCGATGAAAGAGATAAATGGGTAAGTGAAATGAATTAATTTTTTAATTGAAATAAGTTAACGATGAAAGTGAATACAATGGCCGAAATGATGGCAAATGGCGAAACACCGGAAATTTTATTTTGGGTTGGCTGCGCCGGAAGTTTTGATGTGCGTGCTCAAAAAATAACAAAAGCATTTGCCGCTATTTTAAATAAAGTGGAAATTAAATATGCCATATTAGGAAAAGAAGAAACCTGTACCGGCGATCCTGCAAGAAGAGCAGGCAACGAGTTTTTATTTCAGATGATGGCGTATAACAATATTCAAATATTAAATGGTTATGGCATCAAAAAAATTGTAACTACTTGTCCGCATTGTTTTAATATTTTGAAAAACGAATATGCAGAATTGGGTGGTCATTATGAAGTCATTCATCATACTACATTTCTACAACAATTAATTGATGAAGGCAAAATAAAACTAAAAGAAGAAAATGATTTTAAAGGAACAAAAATTTCTTATCACGATAGTTGCTATTTAGGCAGAGCAAATAATATTTATGAAGCGCCACGAAAAGTTTTAGAAACATTGAATGCAGAATTGATTGAGATGAAACGCTGCCGCAGCAAGGGTTTGTGCTGTGGTGCCGGTGGTGCTCAAATGTTCAAAGAAGATGAACCCGGCAATAAAAGAATTAATATTGAAAGAGCCGATGAAGCGTTAGAAACCGGTGCAACTGTAATTGCAAGTGCCTGTCCTTTTTGCAATACGATGATGCTTGATGGCGTTAAGAATAAAGAAAAAGAAAATGAAGTGCAAGTTTTGGATATTGCAGAATTAATTGAACAATCTTTAGCATAATTTTTTTATGAAAAAATTTTTTAGCAATATTAGCTGGAAGATGCTTTTTGTTTATGCAATAATTTGTTTGGTTATTTCAGTTCTCTTTGACTGGATATCAGGAAGGTATAATGAGCCTGACCTTAAGTTATCTAAAGTGATTATCGGTTATATTGTTCAGGTTTTTGTTTTTTGTATAACAATGAGTTTGATTTTTGGTAAAAGATTTTTACAAAGCTTTAAAAAAGAAAATGAGAAACAAAATTGATTGGAAAAAATTTATTATCAGCAGCATTATAATATTTATCGGTTTTATCTTGATTGCTGATATTTTGGTAGACATAATTATCAAACCAAAAGAATTTGACTGGAATAAAATTTTTGGATTTGAAAATTTATTCTGGAAAGTATTGGCATCAATAGTAGGTGCTTATTTTTATTCATCATCTGAAAAATCAGAGAACAAATAAATTCTGAAAAATATTATGAAACTTTATTATCAAGAACATATTCCCGAAGATTTTCATTCAGAATCAAAAGTCTGGATATATCAAAGCAATCGTCTATTATCCATCAATGAAGCATTGCAATTAGAAAATATTTTAAACGAATTTGTAAGTAATTGGGAAAGCCATGGTGCAGCTGTAAAAGGCTATGCCAATTTGTTTTTTGGACAAATAATTGTTTTTATGGCAGATGATAGTGATGACAGAATTTGTGGTCGTGCAATAGATGCAGTTGCGCGTTTTGTTCAGGAAATTGAAAAGCAATTTTCTATCAACTTAATCGATCGCCAAAGCTTGGCATTTTTGGTAAAAGATAAAATCCAATTGTTACCCTTCTCTCAATTAAATTATGCAATTGAAAATAGTTTTATCGATTTGGATACTTTGTATTTCAATAATCTTGTATCAACAAAAAAAGACTTACTGAATAATTGGTTAATTCCTGTAAAAGAAAGTTGGTTAATGAATAAGATTAAAACAGCAAAAGCAGTTTAATTAACTTTTTTTATTCTGCAAATTTTCTATTGCATCGCTTTTTTGTTTATCACTCAAGTTACTTCTAACTCTTACTTTACTTAATTGATAACTAATAGTAAGTCTGAAATTTTTTGTGTTGCTTTGGCTGAAACTTTCAACATAAAAGTTAGGAGCATAAGTAAAACTGCTGTATTTCAATAAACCAAAAGGATCCACTGCATTAATGGCGACTACCATTTTTTTATTAAAAAATTTTCTTTGCACACCAAATGCCATTGAAACACTGCTTCTACTTGTTCCTTGTGGATTTGCATATTTGCTGTAACGGGTATTACCTTCAATAATAGTTAAATGATCCGGCGAAAATGTAAAACTTATTGAACTATACAATGAACCTCCATCCTGATATTTGTACAATGTCTTTTGTTTATCACTATATTGATAATAATTATATCCGCTATTTAAATTTATTCTCCATTCTTTTGACAATGTAATACCACTTGCAAAACTTGCCTGATATTCATTCTGATCAGAAATGTTTTCATAAGTAGTTTGTGTTTTACCTGAATCCAATAATGTTCTAATTATATTAAAAACATTTTTCATTTTATTATACCCGAATGAACCATTTATATTAAAATCCTTAGTTACATAATTAATACTAAAATCATAATTATCTACAAGCGATGGAGACAAATAAGGATTACCGAAACGAATATTGTAAGGATCGCTGTAATCTATGCTGGGATTGAGTTCTCCCAGTCCAGGCCTTCGAATTGATTCGCGATAAACCAATGCCATATTAAATTCCTTATTAAATTCCTTTCGAAAAGTAATACTTGGCAATATTGACCAATATCCATTATTTACATTGGGTGCATTGCTTTTCACAAAATCAAAATTTGTATAAGTGTATTCGCTTTGAAGATTAGCTATTACTTTCCAACTAAGTGGTAATGTCATAATCAAACCAGCACGTGCAACAAAAATACTTTGATGAAAATAAAAATCGTTACTCAACAAATTATTCAACACATACGTATTGTTAATAGTATTAAGAAAGTTAGTATTTAAAATATTGTGATAATCATTTTGATAGAAAGCTGTACCCGTCGTAAAAACATTATTACCGGAATCATTCAAAGGTTTATTATAGTTAACTCGAGCATAATAAGAATTAGAATAGTTATTAGTGAACTGGTTTTGCGTAGAATCAATTCCACTTGGAGAAAAATTAGCCAATAAAAATGATTGATAAAAATCTCTTATGTTATCATTCAACCCAAAATTATATCCGGTTTGTACTTGTAATTTTTCTACCGGATTCTTTCCCTTCCACTGATAAGATGCACTAAAGCCATGATTATAGCCATTTCCATTATATTGATTAGTTCTATTACTTGCAGACCTAAGATTTTTTAAACTATCTAAATTGGTATATAATGTATGACTATTATTATCATAATAACTCGTATTTCCTTGATATACAAAATTGATGATATTTTCTTTATTGAATTCATAATCGGTTTGCACACGAATATTAGGATACCAATTTTGATTATGAAATGAACCATCGGTATATAAAAAATTCACTGAATCAGTATAAATATTTTCTCTACGCGAATAAGAACTGCCAATACCTTTCGACATACCCATACCGATATTAGCATTAATATTTAATTTGTTCGTTCTATAATTAAGATTAGATGATGCACTTGCCTCGCCCCTTGTTCCACTGCTAACAGCGAATCTTGCATATAAACCTATTCGTCCTTTTTTAGTAACAATATTTATTACACCGCCATCATAACTTGCATATTCGGGTGGTGGATTAATCATAATCTCAACTTTTTCAACAACATTCGCTGGCAAACTTTCCAAAAAATCTTGTAATTGTTGCCCACTTAAATTAGTTGGTTTTTCATCCATCAAAATCAGTGGTGGCTTACCTCTTAACAAAAGGGATCCATCAGGGTCAGTATTCATTAATGGCATGTTCTTTAACATCTCAGCGGCACTTGCTCCATTATTTAATGCACTTTCCCCAGCATTATAAATTAATTTCCCATCTTTATTTTCTATCAAAGGTTTTTCGGCATAGACTACAACTTCATTCAAATCAGAAGTAACAATTTTCATTTTCAAATCATTCAAATTAAAATCACTTTTATTTTCTCTTACATAAATACTATCCAAAATATAATTGGCAAATCCAGTTGCTTGAATAGTCAAACGATAATACCCATATGGAACTTTTTCAAAATCGAAAGATCCATTCTTATCAGCAACCTGTGTAATTTTTTTTGCAGAATCCATTTTGGCTAATAGATGAAGTGTTGCGAAAGGAATAGGTTTTTCTGTTTGAACATCAACAATATTTCCAAGTATTGTTCCGGCAGATGATTTAGCTCCACTATTTTGAGCAGATATAGTTTCATTCAATGAAATGAAAAAAAATAAGATAAAATAAAATTTCTTTGCCATGTTTAATAACGCAAAATAATGTATTTGTAATTTTATTTTGTATTAATTGTGCAAATGAACGCATAAACAATTAATTTCACTTAACAATAACAACTATGTATACAGTTTACGGAATCCCTAATTGCAACACAGTAAAAAAAACTTTAACCTGGCTGGATAAACACAAAGTGAAATATATTTTTTATAATTACAAAACAGAAGGTGTTACAAAAGCTAAGCTGAAAATCTGGAGTCAGCAAAAAGGATGGGAAAGTTTTTTTAATAAAAAAAGCAGCACTTGGCGTGAATTAGATAATTCCATCCAAATCAAAATAACTTCTGAAAAAGCTGCAATTGATTTAATGACTGAGAAAACAAGCTTAATTAAACGCCCCATCATTGAAGAAGATGGAAGCATTATATCCATTGGCTTTGACGAAAAATTGTTTAAAGAAATTTTTTAGAAAATTATTGCAATAACTCTTTTAGTTTTCTATTTAACTCTTCCCCACGCAAATCTTTTGCAATGATTTTTCCGGTCGGATCAACCAAAAAATTCTGCGGAATACTTTGTACATGATATAATTGTGCAACAGCATTGTTCCAATATTTTAAATCGCTAACATGCGTCCAAGTAAGATTATCTTGCTTAATTGCTTGTAACCAATTTAGTTTTTGCTGATCTAATGAAACACTTAATACAGTAAAATTTTTATTTTTATAAGCATTATGTGCGGCAACTACATTAGGATTTTCTTCTCTACATGGTTTGCACCAACTTGCCCAAAAATCTACCAACACATATTTACCTTTGAAAGAAGATAAAGTAACCGGGTGATTAGCAGTATCATTTTGTGTAAAATCAATTGCCATTGATCCAACCGCACCTATTTTAGATTCTTTTATTGTTTGTTCAATTGTTCTTGCATAGGCTCCTGTTTTTGCAGAAGGCTGCAAAGCATTATACTTTCTTTCTAAATCATTTGGGCTATCGAACAATTGTGAAATCACTAATAAAGCAAATGGACTAACAGGTGATGCTGATTTTTCTTGAGTAAATTTTATTATCTGATCAAATAATTTATTTCTCGTTGAATT
>CAILAF010000187.1 GCA_903832075.1 uncultured Chitinophagaceae bacterium | reverse complement strand
CTGAACAAAAAAGAGAACAATTACAAGCTTTAAATAAAGAAAGAAAAGAAATTGTAAAATCAATCTTAACTCCTGAACAACAAACAAAAGCAGATAGTTTATTAAAAAATAGAAGAGCAGGAATGTGGGGAAGATGGAATCAAGCCAATCGTCCGCAAATAGGAAGATAATTTTTATACATCATATATTTTTCAAACCCTTCTTTCTGATCAAAGAAGGGTTTAATTTTTTATAGATTATCTTCGTCATTCATCTACCGTTGTAAAACGGCAAATCAATATAACATGAGTACGAACAAACCATTCGAGAAATTCATCAAACCGGAATTAAAAGGTGCAAAGAAAAAAGAAGCTATTCGTCAGCAAAAAAGAAAAATAAAAGCTGAATCACGCGCAGCAGGCGATGAAGCGCGCAGAAGAAAATGGGAACAGGTTAGAGGAATTGAGAATAAGTTTCAAGTTTCCAATAACAAGTTTCCGGTAAGCGATAACAACAAACCAGAAACAACAAACCGGCAACCGGCAACCGGCAACCTGAAACCAGAATCAGAATTAATGCCTCTAAATAAGTTTGTTGCACATTGCGGTGTTTGCGGAAGAAGAGAATCTGCTGAGTTAATAAAAAAAGGTTTTGTTACCGTTAATGGCGATATTATTTATGAACCGGGTTTTAAAGTTCGCGGTAACGAAGATGTGAAAGTTAAAGGCAAGAAATTATTTCTGCAACGTAATCTTGTTTATATTTTATTAAACAAACCAAAAGATTATATCACAACGGCAAAAGATCCGGAAGGAAGAAAAACTGTTTTTGATTTATTGAAGAATGCAACAAAAGAAAGAATATATTCTGTAGGAAGATTAGATAGAAATACCACCGGTGTTTTATTGTTAACCAATGATGGCGAATTGGCGCAAAAGCTTACGCACCCTTCGTTTGAAGTGAAGAAAATTTATGAAGTGAAGTTAGATAAACCATTGGCAAAAAAAGATTATGAAACATTATTGAACGGCTTGCAATTAGAAGACGGTTTTGTAAAAGCCGATAGCGTTGGTTATGCCGATGCAAATGATAAAGCAGTTATTGGTATTGAAATTCATAGTGGTAAGAATAGAATTGTTAGAAGAATATTTGAACACTTAGGTTATGATGTTAAAAATTTAGATCGCGTAATGTTTGCCAACTTAACAAAGAAAAATGTTGACAGGGGCAAGTGGCGTATGTTACAAGAAAAAGAAGTTCGTTTACTAAAATACCTCAATCAATCTTTCACAAAAAATAAAAAAACTGTTTAATTTTTTTATCGGTTTTAAAAATATTTATTTCAATGCAATTGGATATCATTTTCGAGAACGATCAATTTGTAGTGATCAATAAACCTTCCGGTTTATTTTCTATTCCTGACAGATTTGGTAAAGAAGTTTCATTAAAAATTTTATTGAAAGAAAAGTACGGTGAAATATTTACTGTGCATCGCTTAGATAAAAACACCAGCGGATTAATTGTATTTGCAAAAGATGAAATAACTCACAAACAATTATCGCAATTATTTGAAGGAAGAGAAGTAGAAAAATATTATCAGGGATTGGTGTATGGTTCATTGATAAATGAAAAAGGAATTATTGATGCCCCCATAATGGAACACCCAACAAAATTGGGTATCATGATTACCGATCAAAAAGGGAAAGCATCTGTAACGGAATATGAAGTGCTGGAGAATTTTAAAATATTTTCCTGGTTACAATTTCAAATTCATACCGGAAGAACACATCAAATTCGTGTGCACATGAAACACTTGGGTAACTCCATTGTGTGCGATGAAATTTATGGCGATGCAAAACCAATTTTATTATCTTCTATCAAAAGAAAATTTAAATTATCTAAAAAAGAAGATGAAGAAAGACCAATGCTTTCCAGATTAGCACTGCATTCTTATCAATTAAAATTTGTTCTCAATAATCAATCCTTTGCTTTTGAAGCACCGCTGCCAAAGGATTTACGGGCATTGCTGCAACAATTGAGGAAGTTGAAAAAATAATTATTCATTCTTATACACCACTCCATCTTTCATTACAAATTTTACTTTGCCCATTACTTTTAAATCTTTTGAGGGATCACCATCAACTGCAATGATGTCTGCAATCTTTCCTTTTTCAATCGTTCCAATATTATTATTACCTAACAAATCAGATGCACTTACTGTTGCTGCTTTAATACATTCCAATGCAGGCATTCCGGCTTCATTCATATAAATAAATTCCATCCAATTTTTTCCATGCGCATATACACCTGCATCTGTTCCAAATGCAATCTTCACTCCTGCTTTATAACTTTTTGCAAATGCACCCTGAATAACACTACCCACTGCAATTGCTTTGATGGCAATTATTTCGGGATAATAGCCCGGCTTCTTTGCTGAATCTGCAACAGATTTTCCTGCAATGATTGTTGGCACATGATAAGTGCCCATTTTTATCATTAATGCAATGGCTTCATCATCCAAATAAGTTCCATGTTCAATTGATGCAACACCTGCACGCACTGCACGTTTAATACCTTCGGCACCATGCGCATGTGCCGCTACTTTCATTCCGTAATCTTTGGCTGTTTCAACAATCACTCTTATTTCTTCTTCACTGAATTGCGCACCGGCACCATCTTTTTCTAAACTTAATACACCACCTGTTGATGCGATCTTAATTAAATCTGCACCATCTTTATAACGCTGACGAACAGCTTTTCTGCATTCATCTACTCCATTCACTACATCACCATTTAATTCAGGAATATGCATTAAATCATTTCGCAAACCATTGGTTGCATCTCCATGTCCGCCGGTAGTAGATAAACTTTTTCCTGAAGTAAAAATTCTCGGACCAATGATCAATCCTTTATTGATGGCATTTCTGATAGCAATATTTACGCTTCCGCCAACATCACGAACAGTGGTAAAGCCTGATAATAAAGTAACTCTTGAATATTTAATCGCTTCAAATGCAATATCAGCTTCATTTTGAGAGAATCGCAAAGTTCTATCCGGATTTGTTTCATGGTCCATGTGCACATGACAATCAATCAATCCGGGCATCACTGTTTTATTTTTCAGATCAATAATTTTATCTGTTGCATTGGCGGTAACATATCCTTTTACAACATCACTGATTTTATTTTTTTCAATGATGATACTCATTTCATTTTGTATCTCTAATTTTTTTACATCAATTAATTGTCCGCAATAAATAATTGTTCTTTGAGAAAATGTTACGGAAGAAAATAATAAACAAAGCAGTAATAGTTTTTTCATACACAGTTTATTTTTTGAAAGATAATGATTGAATAAAATAAAATGAAACTTATTTATAAAAAAAGCCCCGATAAAAATCGGGGCCGCCAAAAAAACAAGTACAACGAAAACCTTAAATAAAACTGCTCAGCTAACATTTGGTTGCGGCGTATAACGCAAGTATGGTTTTATAATTTTTAATCCTTTAGGAAATTTCTTTATTGCATCTTCAGTAGATACAGCAGGCACTACAATTACGTCTTCGCCATGATTCCAGTTGGCAGGTGTTGCCACACTATAATTGGCGGTTAATTGCAATGAATCAACCACACGCAATACTTCATTAAAATTTCTTCCGGTTGATGCAGGATATGTGATAATTAATTTAACTGCTTTATCCGGACCAATAATTACTAATGAACGAACAGTTGCAGTTGCAGATGCATTGGGATGAATAAAATCATATAATGTAGAAACTTCTCTGCTTTCATCAGCAATGATCGGAAACTCCACATTGGCATGTTGTGTTTCATTGATGTCATTGATCCAACCTGTATGTCTTTCTAACGAATCAACACTTAATGCTAAAACTTTTACGTCTCTTTTTTCAAATTCGTTTTTTAATAAAGCTGTTTTACCTAATTCGGTTGTGCAAACCGGTGTATAATCTGCAGGATGAGAAAATAAAATTCCCCAACTGTTACCGAGGTATTCATAAAAATCTATTTCTCCAATAGAAGTCTTTGCTTTGAAATTAGGAGCAGTATCTCCAAGACGTAAACTCATAAATAATTTTTTTTGATGAAGATGAAAAAGATGAATTTGCAGCGAATATAATAATATCCCATTAATTTAGTAGGATAGTAAGTTAAAATTTTTACCCTTGTTTTTTAGTCTTATTAATAGTTCTTGCTTTGCGCAAAGCATATTTACCAAATTGATCTTTTACCGAATCAATGGCTTTATATAAATTATTTTTTTTCTCTCCATCATCAAACAAACTACCCTGAATGGCATGATTGGTCAATTCGCTCAAACGCACACCCAGTAAGCGAATGGGCTTTCCATTTCTGTATAATTGATGAAATAATTCCATCGCCTTTACAATCAATTCATCATCACGAAAAGTATAATGAATAGTAGTTTGTTTAGAAGTAGTTTCAAAATCGGGATAACGAATTTTTATTGAAATACAGCCGCATAATTTTTCCTCTTTTCGTAACTCATAGGCAATTTTTTCTGTCATGCGCACCAATTCACTCATTAAAAATTCCATATCTGTTTTATTCTCTTCAAAAGTATTTTCGGTTGAAATACTTTTTGCTTCGTGATAAGCATGCACGGTACTAAAACTAATTCCTTGTGCTTTATTTAATAATTCAATTCCAAATTTCCCTAATCGTTCTTCTAATTCTTTTTCACTATGTTTTAAAATATCACCAATCAAATGAATGTTCATTGATTGTAGAACTTTAAACGAATGTTCACCAACTCCGGGAATTTTATTTACAGGCAATGGTGCTAAAAATTCTTTTTCCATGCCTGGTTGAACAAATAAATATCCATTTGGTTTTGCTTCATCAGTGGCAATTTTTGCAATCAATTTATTGGTGGCTAATCCAAACGAAATAGGCAATTGTGTTTCATCAATAATTTGTTTTCGCAGATCAATCGTCCATTGATACGCATTAAAAAATTTATCCATTCCCGTTAAGTCAATATAAAATTCATCCACACTTGCTTTTTCAAATAAAGGTGCTTTAGCTGCAATAATTTCTGTTACCCATCTCGAATAACGACTGTATTCTCCTCTTGTGCCACGCACTAAAATTGCCTGAGGGCATAATTGAAATGCTTTCTTCATCGGCATGGCACTGTGCACACCAAATTTTCTTGCCTCATAGCTGCAAGCCGCTACCACACCGCGTTCGCGGCTACCGCCAACCAATACCGGTTTGCCTTTTAATGATGCATCATTCAATACTTCTACACTTACAAAAAAAGAATCCAGATCAAAATGAGCAATATATCGTTGCGGTTGATTCATGCAACTCTAAATTAGTGAAGATATTTTTCTTCAAGACACGTTGTGAGTATAGAGAGAAGGAAGGAAGAAAGAAAAAATAAATTTGGTATTAAAAAAAAAATGTAAACTTCGTATAATCAAAATATATCATTATGAAAAAGCTACTTTTATTATCACTTATTGGATTTTCAATTGTATGTATGAGTTTTGTAACACCTAGAAGTGTACAAAAGAAATCATTTACTTTTAAACATTATGCTACTAAGGCTAAAAGCCTTACTATTTATGCAGTTCCCGGTTCAGGGGCAAAAGAATTTACTATTCAAGTTGAAGGGGCAGATCCCGACGCAATAGGAATCAAAGTTTACATTATCTTTAACGGAGATCCGTCAACTGAAGCACCTTATACAGTTTCACTGGACAATGGTTACGGATTTTTAGATCAACAAACATCTTTTGATGTTATAGAAACTGAAGTTGATTATTCCATTAATCCTCCGACTTATCTGTATTAGTAACAACTATCTGATTTTAAACAAACAAAAGGCTGTCATATTGAGCAGCTCTTTGTTTAATAGAAATTCTTTGACAAAATCAATATCTTTAATAAAAAAACATGAGGTTTTTTATTAGTCTTTTTTATCTCATGGTAGGTTATTCATCTTTTGCACAATGTAATACTCATATTTTAGTTGATAATAGTTTTACAATGTGCAAAGGGAATTCTATTCAAATTAATACCAACACTCAACTAAAACAATATCATTGGTGGCCGGCAAAGGGTATGAATGATAATACTGCAATCAGCCCGATTGTTTCTCCTGATTCTACTATCACTTATTTTGTACAGGCTGTTGATGCAAATGGTTGCACAAGTAAAGATTCCATCACTGTTTATGTAATTGATTGTTCTTTACCCGGGCAATTTATTACTATTGATAACAATGATTTTGGCAGCGGTAAAATAAATCCTGCCATAAAAAGTTATGATAGTATTATTCCTGTAACATTTATTCCGTTAAGTGGTAACCCACCATCTGCATTTACAAAAGATGGTTATACAGTTGTAAATAAAATTCCGCAATCATTAAATAATGATTGGCATACAGGTGCATTAGATCATACAGCTAATGATGGAGATTCTGGTTACATGGCTGTTTTTCATAACGCACCGGCAGACGGCATTTTATTTGATAATGTTTATAAAGATGTTAACCCCTACCTTATAATATCAAACACAACAGCACAATTTTCTTTTTCTTATGCTTATCCTTTTAATAAACCGCTGAATTCATATTGCAGCGGAAATAATTATCCTGCTGCTCCAAATTTGAAAGTAAAAATTATAGTAGGCAATATGTTGTTATCAGGAAAATTTCAACGAATGAAGGCAACACCATGCGGGAATCCAGGCTATCCCACTGGTTGTATTGATTCTGACAGTTTATTTTTATATCCCGATGCCATTGCATCAAACCCTGATGGCAGCATGTTATGGAATACTTTTACTTCTCCTTACATTTTGCCTTTCGACATAGCAGGATATATAAACTTGTGTTTCCGTATACAAATTATTAATGATACACCACCATCACCTTGCGGTAATGATATTGCGTTAGATGATATTCAATTCAATCATTACGTAAATTTTAATAATTTTTCTTTTCGTTTACCTTATGATACTATACAAACCTGTATAAAAGGAAGTAATACTTTTACCTCAACTGATTTTGTTAATACAAGCAGCCGTACACAATACAATTGGTATAAAAGTTTAGATAAAGGAAAAACATGGCAGCTAATTCCTAATAACAACATCAATCAAAAACAAATTATCTATGCTGCTCAACAAAAAGAAGAATGGATAAGATTGGAAGGATTGGATTTTAGTGTTGCGCCAGTGCAACGTTTTCAAAGTAATTATTTTGTTATTCTTTCAGATACTTTACCTATTGCCAATGCAGGTGCAGATACAATGGGTGTTTGCAAAGGTTCTTCTTTGCAATTACATGCAAGCGGCGGTAATTATAATGTATGGACACCTTCTTTATATCTTTCAGATACAAGTATTTTAAATCCAATTGTTACTCCTTTAACCAACATGCAATATGTTTTAAAAACTTCTAACAAAAAAAGTTTCAGTGCTGATTGCACTACTTATGATACTATTAAAATAAAAATAGATGATAAACCCATTGTTGTTGCAGGACAAAATCAGACCATCAATTTTGGTAATGCAGCAACGATGAATCCAACCATTACAGGAAATGATTTTACTATTGATTGGGAACCCAAACAATATTTTATTGATAACACACAAGAAAATGCAATTTGTAAAACAGATTCTACACGAACATTTTATTTATATGCCAATTCAAATTATGGTTGCGGTAACGGATTAGATTCTATGAAAATAATTATTGTGTCAGGAATTAAAATACCTAATGTATTCTCACCAAATGGAGATGGCATCAATGATACATGGGATTTAAGTTTTTTAAAAAATTATCCTTACTGCAGTGTTGACATATTTAACCGCTACGGACAATTGTTATTTCATTCAATTGGTTATACTAAAAATTGGGACGGCAATTATAATAATCAGGCATTACCAATTGGAACTTATTATTACATCATCAAAACAAGTTCTGCTGCAAGTCCTATTGCAGGTTCAGTAACAATTGTAAGATGAAGGATTTATAATTATTGATAAATTTCTAACAATCCATCCGGCAACACAACATGCACTTCTTTTTTTGGATGGTCAATTTTTTTTAAAGATTCTTCATGCAATGGAATCAATGCTTCTTTTCCATTAAAAATTATCTGTACTAAAATTTGATGCGGTTGTTCAATCACTTCATCAATCACACCAATATTTTTTCCATGGTCAATAATGACATAACCCAATAAAGAGATCGGTGCAGTTTTGCCCACCATCTTTCTAAAATCTTCTTCCAATAACCAAACATTTTTCTTG
>CAILAF010000186.1 GCA_903832075.1 uncultured Chitinophagaceae bacterium | reverse complement strand
TTTTCGGATAAATAAGAATAATGTTTAGTTGTATCAACACTTATATAAGTAGTTATTAAAGCAATACCAATTGAACCTCCTAACTGACGAACCATATTACTTAATGCCGTTCCTTGTGGTATTTCTGTTCCTTCTAAATTAGCCAATGAAATAGTAGTAAGCGGAATAAATATTAAACCCATTGCTAAACCACGAGTAATTAAAGGCCAGAAAAAATCATGCTCACCGGCTTGTGTATTCAGCATTCCCATACTATAACTAAAAACAAAAAAAAGCAATAAACCTAATCCTGCATAAGCAGCAGGATGAACAAATTTTCTTTTCAATAGAATACCAACAACAGGCATCATGAATGCAGTGGCTAAACTTCCGGGTAACATGATCAATCCTGTTTGCATTGCAGTAAACCCTAATAAACCCTGACAAAAAATAGGGATAACCAATGTTGTTCCAAATAAACCAAATCCTAAAATAAAATTGAATAATGTACCTGTTGCAAAAGACCGGTTATTGAATAATCGCAAATTAACCATTGGATCTTTTTTCATTAATTCACGTACAATAAAAAATACACCAGTTACACAGGCAATAATTGTTAATATAAAAATATATCTGGTTTCAAACCAATCTTCACTTTGTCCTTTTTCTAAAACTATTTGTAATGAAGCAATAGCTGCAATTAATAAAGCCAATGCAAGCCAATCCATTCTGGTAGATTTTGCTTTTGCTTTAGGTTCTTTTACATATAACATGGTTAAAATAGTTGCCAATATGCCAAATGGAACATTAATGTAAAATATCCATTGCCACGACATGTTATCTGTTATATAACCGCCTAATGTTGGACCAATTGCCGGACCAACAATTACACCAATACCATAAATAGCATTGGCCAATCCAAGCTCTTCTTTAGGAAAAGTTTCAATTAAGATAGCTTGTGCAGTAGATAATAAACCACCACCGCCAATTCCTTGCAATACCCTGAAAGCAACTAATTGCCATACATTGGTTGAAGTACCACAAAGAACAGAAGCAATTGTAAAAAGAATGATAGATGCAGCAAAATAATATTTACGACCAAACCTTGCACTCATCCAACCGGATAAAGTTATCATGATAACATTGGATACTGCATAACCCGTAATCACCCATCCTATTTCTTCGAATGTTGCACCAAGATTGCCCATCATTTGAGTGAGAGAAACATTTACAATAGATGTATCAATTAATTGAAGCAATGCAGCAGAAATGACTGTAAAAATTACAATAATCTTATCTGCTGTAAATTTTGCCATGCTTAAATAAACTTAATATTGAAAAAAAATTTCTGTTGCGCCATAACCAAAACGTGGATCGTATTGATTGATGAAAGTTTTAACTTCCTTTCTTGTTTTTAAAATATCATGTATCTCGTCTTTCAACTTTCCTTTTCCTACTCCATGAATGATAATTAAATTGCTTTGATGATGCGCAACCGCTAAATCAAACCATTTTTCAAATTCTTTTAATTGAATAGAGAGTATTTCAAAATTAGTTAAGTGTTTCCAATTATCAGAAAGCTTTTCAATATGCAAATCAACCACACTCCTTGCAGGTTCTAAATGTTGACGAATCTTTCCTGCTTCATAAATTTTAAATCCTTTGGAAGCCAAAGAAGACAATTCAAATTTGTCTTCATACATTTTATCAGGATATTTTTCAAACAATAGAAATGAAATAGAAGGTTCATTTTTATCTTTCATCTCTTCTATCTTTTGAAAAATTTGTTTGCCTTTTAATTTGATACTTGCTTCATAATGTGGCGCTTTTAGTTTATCGGGTGATAATAAAGAAAAATCAAAATTGAAAGAAGGATTATCATTAAAGTCCTCAAAAGAAATATCGTGTAAATAAAAATCATGAAAAGGCAATACTTCATTCTTCAAATCAAAATTATCATTTCCTAAAAATTTTTGTGCATAAACAAATGCGAATGCTTTATTGGTTTTATTAACCAAATAAATTTTAAACAACTCAACAATTTCATCATTAAATTCATCTAATATAAATTTTGGAATGAATGAAATCCAAACACCATCATCTGTTTTTATTTGATTGGGTTTAGGTTTTTCTTTAGGTAATTGATCAATGAATTTCTTTGCCGGCTTAGGTTTATCTTCTATGATCTTCTTTTTTGAAAAGCGAAGGAAATAAGGAAAATCAATTTGATCCATATATGCGGGAAACTTTACACCACGTACTTCTATCATCACCATTTTATCGTTAATGATCTCAATTACTTTGCCTTCTTCGTTACTGTGCAATACAATAATATCGTCGCCAACTTGATATTTCATTTCACGAATGTACGAACACAAAAAAGCCGCTGCAAATAACAGCGGCTTGCATTCAAGCAGGATGCGGAATAAAAACTAATTTTTAAGGATAGTACCAAAACCTATTCTTTTATTTTGCGCATCAGTTACGGTAATAAAATAGAACCCGTTAACCAATGAACTGATATTCATTAACACTTTTATATTAGCATTACTTGCAGCAGGATAAACTACTTGTTGTTTTACAATTTGTCCTAATCCGTTAATAATATTGATGACCGTTTTATCTGTTGTAGAACTTGTAAATGTTACCTGACTTGAATTAGTTGCAGGATTTGGTGTAACATCTATTGGTGCAACACTTCTGTTAGCGCTGTTATTGATACTGCTTAATGAAGCAACTGTAATGGTTTTGGTAATACTATCTGTGCATCCGCTACTACCGGTTACAACCAATTTAACTTTATATGTTCCGATTGCTGCATACGTTTTTGTTGGATTGATCAATGTTGAATTAGTGCCATCTCCTAAATCCCAATAATAATTCATCCATCCGCTTGAAATAGTTGATGTACTTATAAACGTATAACTGTTCCCATTTTGTGTATTCGAATAAATATCAAAACTTACAACAGGCTTCGCACCTCCTAATGATTGCAATGAAACTGTTTTAGTAACTACTGTTGCATTGGCATCTGTAACTTTTAAAGTCACTGTATAAGTATTTGCATATAGATATTGATGCGTTGGACTCATTTGTGTTGAATTTGTACCATCGCCAAAATCCCAGTAATACGTATAAGGTGCAACACCACCTGTTGTATTATTTGTAAAAATAAATGTTTCTGCTCCTGAAGAATTACATGCGTTACTACTAAAAGAAAAATCTGCAGTTAATGGAGATGTTCCTGCACTGCCTGAAGCAACTTTAATAATTTGTGAAACGGAATCTAAACAAGTTCCAACGCCTGCAACTACCAATTTAACTGTATAATATCCGGGTGTGTAAACAACTGTTGGGTTAACAAGTATAGAGTTTGTACCATTGCCAAGGTCCCAATAGTAATTCATATTCCCCATTGCAATTGTAGATGTACTGATAAGTGTGTAACCTGCCCCATTATAAGTAGGATTCAATATTTTAAATGAAGCAGCCGGAACAGCACCCACCGTAATTTGTCGCACTGTGTTTGATGTACATCCTTTACTATCAGTTACTGATAATGAAATATCATGCTCTGCATAAGTTGCATAAGTTTTAGTTACGTTTTGTGCAGTTGAATAAGTTCCATCATTCAAATCCCATGAATATGTGTAAGGTGCAGTACCACCTGTTGTTAAATTCGTTAATACAAATTGATTGCCTACAACACATTGCTGTAAATTATTTACAGAGAAATTAGCTACCAGATTACAATTACCTCCATTAGAACCACCTCCAACATTGATGGTTTGTGAAACAGTATCTGCACAAGCGCCTATAACAGATGTTACAATTAGTTTAACTTGGTAAGTACCTGTTTTGCTATATGTTTTTGTCGGACTGAAACTTGTATCGGTAGTACCATCACCAAAATCCCAACTATATTGTACAGCTCCACTTGCAATAGTTGTAGTATTAGTAAATGTAAATACAGAAGATGATTGTTGATTGGCAACAATAGTAAAACCTGCAGTAGGTTTTGGATATACTCTTACTAAAGTTGTAGTAGTTGCTGATGCACCATGATCATTCTTAACAGTTAGTGCAACATAGTAATCACCAGGTAAAGAATATTTTTTTACAGGATATTGCACAGTTGAAGAAGTACCATCTTTAAAATCCCATAAATAAGTATACGTACCATAACTGCCAAATGCATATCCAATAAAATTGAAACTATTGATATTAGCACATTGACAAGAATTACCTATTTCAATAACTGAATATAAACTATCCTTTATAGGAACAGGAATAGTTACTGTACCGATACATCCCTCATCACTTGTTGCAGTTAATGTTACATTATATGTTTTATCTGTTGTGTAAGTATAAACAGGACTTATATCAGTTGATGAATTGTTATCACCAAATGACCAGTTATAATTTGTAATTTTTCCATTTAATATAGTAGAAGCATTGGTAAATGTTACTTGCTTATAATTAGCAGTGTTTGGTGAAGCGGTAAAATTAACACTTGGTCTATCATAAACTTTAATGGTCTGTGTTACAACTGAAGTACAACCATTATCTTCTGTTGCCGTCAATTGAATAATATAAGTACCAGCACTATTATAATCTACTGTTGCATTAGTTCCATTTAATATTCTTCCATTACCAAAATCCCATTGATAACTTACATTACCGCCATAAGGATTGGTTGATTGATTGGTAAAACTAAAATGATTGGTTGCATTTAAACAGTAAGGAGTACCCGGACTAACTGTAAATGCAGCTGATGGTGATGCCCAAACACTTACAGAACTTTTTGCAGTATCTTTTTCACCGGTATTTGTATTCGTTGCAATCAATACTACAGTATAATTTCCCGGAACTGAATAAGATTTATTTGGATTTGTATTAGTAGATGTTGTGCCATCACCAAAATTCCAAACATAAGTATTTGTTCCGTTAGTGTAACTTGTATTGGTGAAAGAAAAATTATTTCCTGTTATACATTGTGTGCCAACACCAACAGTAAAACCTGCAGCAGGCTTGGTTCCAATTAAAATTGCCTTTACAACAACATCAGTGCAACTTGTACCTTTTGCATTTGCATCCAATTCAACATTATACAATCCATCTTTCAAATAAGTTTTAACAGGATTAGCTACAACATTTCCATCTCCATCACCAAAATACCAATTGTATCCTAATGCAGAATTATTTGAAACAGAAGATTGATTGGAAAAATTCACTGTTCTTGTACTGTTATTAACTTGATAAGTAAAATCAGCAATGGGTGTTGGATTTACAGTTAAAGTAATGGCAGTGTTAGCAGGACAAACATTGTGATAAGATGCAGTTAATTTAACTGTATAATTACCTGCACCGGTATAAGAAATTTGTGGATTGGTTTCTGTTGATGTTGTTCCATTACCTAAATCCCATGAATAAGTTAATCCGCTATAAAAACTATTAGATGTATTGGTGAAAATAAAATGATTACCACTTAAGCATTGTATCAATGTTGGATTAATTGTAAAGTTTGCTGTTGGTGGTGCATACACTTGAATAGGAACAATGGTTGAATCTTGTAAACCAAGATCATCTGTTACTTTTAATTTAACATTATACAATCCGGCTGAAGTATATGATTTTTTAGGGTTGAATGCAGTATCTGATGTTCCATCACCAAAAGTCCAAACTGCTTTTAAACAACCACAAGTAGAAAGAGATGTATTTGTAAAGATGAATTGATTATTTGAAAGACATTGTGTTGAATCATTAATTTTAAATGAAGCGGTAGGCTTATCAAAATTATTATTTACAGTAAAAGAAAAAGCATTGAATCCACCAATAATAAATATCGCTGATAATAATGTTCTTAAAAAAATATGATGTAGAATTTTCGTCATTTACGCTAAATAATTGTAAATGGCTTTCAGTAGATAAAGGACTTTTAAAAAATGGGAAAGATAATTCGATAGGATAAATGAATCATAATAAGATAGTGAAGATACTCATATAATAAGGGAATCATCTACGAAAAACGAAATTTCATCACAATTTAAGGTTCAATAAGCTTCTCTTACGGCCATAAAAATAATAGATACATAACCCAAGTCCCATCCATAAAAAGAAC